>NZ_CAJPOU010000011.1 GCF_905372335.1 Streptococcus sp. A12 | reverse complement strand
AGCGTAGTAGAGCCCACTCAACCACTGCGTCTTGCTCGATAATCCAAAGACAATTTAGAGGCTAGGACTTTTGTCCCAGCTTTTTTTGTTTCTATGCAGGAGTAGTTCCGTCATTCTTCAAAAATTGGTTCCCAATGTCCATAAATCTGATTAAGCTTTCATTCACTATTCAAATGGCTTCTGATTTGTAAGGATTTATGTGATAATTTCACATTACAATCGAAAATAATAGTGTTTTACAGTATAATAGTTTTATTAGAATGAAGGAGTTGCCGTATGGAAAGGATCGTATATAGAGAAGCAAGGCTAGATGAGTACAAGCTAATTGGAAAAGTCTGCGCCGATGCTTTTATGAATTATCCATTTTTAACCGTCATTAAAGAAGATTTAAAAAAGTCTGAATACTTTCCGGCCTTTATTGAGCTATTACATACCTTGTTAGTCAAGCTCTACATCAAAGGGGAAACGTGCTTAGTTGCTGAACGAGATGGAGAAATTATAGCTGTAGGACTCTTGCAACAAAAAGATTTCTCGATGGTCTCTTACTTACTAAATGGAATTTTTAAGTTATTCCGTTACATTAGCCCTTGGAAATTGATGAAATATCTGGACCTGGTGGAGCGTTCGGAGCAACATTTGAAAAAATCCGGAAACTTCGACTGGTATTTAATGATGTTTGCTGTGAGGCCAACTGTTCAGGGCCAAGGGGTTGGTAGTCATTTTCTCCAAAACGGGATTGAGCCTTACGTCAAAGCCAAAGGTTGTAAGCGTCTAGGCTTGATTACCAGTACCCAGCAAAATGTCTTTTTCTATGAAAAAAATGAATTCGTCCTATTAGATTCTATGGTTCTTGACTATGGAAAACAAAGTGTTGGAAATTGGGCCTTTTTGAAGACCCTTGATGACGAATCCTAGATGATTAAAAAAAGGAGCTCTTGGGAGCTCCTTTTAGCATGCAAACAGATGATTGTTAGATCATTTAGGTGTCTTTTTGTTCTGGATCTAGTTTAGATTGTTGATGCTTGATATAGGTCAGTTTTTCCTCTCGGCTCTTCCGTTTAAAGAGTGCTTCGGCTGACATAGCAGCTCTTTTGTCGGGGAAAGACTCTTGGTAGATCAAGGTCACAGGAAGTCTGGGACGTGTATATTTGGCGCCTTTGCCAGCATTGTGGGTTTTGATACGGCGTTCGATATCGGTGGTGTAGCCAGTATAAAGGGTCCCATCTGCACACTGGACTACATACATATAAGCTTTAGTTTCCATAATAAATTTCATGAATCTCCGGCGTATAGCTTCCATCTTCCTCATGGATGAACAGTGGAGGCAGAATTTTTAGACCATCTCGCGATCCATCTTTAATGGCCTCAATGAGAAGCATGTTGGCATCTTTATGGACCTTGGGATAGACAAATTGAATCCGTTTAGGAGCCAGATTGTAGTGTTTCATGGTTTCAATGATATCTAAGAAGCGATCCGGACGATGGACCATGACGAGTCGGCCATTGGACTTGAGAGTCCGTTGGGCCACTTGACAAATTTGGTCCAAATTGGTGGTGATCTCGTGACGTGCTAGCAAATAATGAGGGCTCTCATTTAAATTGGAATGCTCGTCCACTTTAAAGTAGGGAGGATTACAGAGAATAAGGTCGATTTTACTACCAGGGAAATGGTGGGGCAAATTTTTTAAATCATCGGTAATCATGGACATACGGTCGGAGAGGTCATTCAATTGGATGGAACGCTCTGCCATGTCGGCGAGTCTTTCTTGTATCTCCACTCCAACGATGGTTGCTTTGGTTCGCGTGCTAGCGAAGAGTCCGACAGCGCCATTGCCGGCACAAAGATCGACAATCAGACCACGGTTGGGCAACTTAGGAAAACGTGACAAAAGGACACTATCAATAGAATAGCTAAAAACCTCTCTGTTTTGAATGATTTTTACATCACTAGAAAATAGTTGGTTGACGCGTTCGCCGTCTTTTAATTCGATATCGTTCATGGCTCTATTATAGCATGAAAAGAGGGCGGGGAAAAGCATAGAAAGGGATAAGAAAAAATAAGGACAGAACTTTTGTTCCATCCTTATCCAAGAGTTGTTTAATCAAATTCATAATTTTGATAAATAGTCGCCAAGATGAAGATTCCCGTAAAGAGAGCCATCAAGGCAAGGTAGACTGGGAAGGTCACAGCTGTCAATGTTCCGATTTCAATCAGACCTTTCAAGTAAAAGGCAGAGAGATAGAAACCGCAGACAGAGAAGATAATTAAGAGACCTCGCCAGATATTGAGTGGCAAGCAAGCTCGAATAACGGACAAGAAGCCAATAGATCCTAACAAGTAGTAGGAAAGGGTAGACATGTCCAGGATAGACCAGCCATGATGAGCTCCCCATAAACGAACAAATAAGACGCTAAAGACAACCATCAAGGCATTTGGTAAGGCCAGATGCAAGGAGCGTTTGAGGAAGTGTTTTTCCACTGGCTTAATGTTTCGTTCAAAGGTTAAGACAAATGGAGGGAATCCTTCGACAAACTGGTCAATCAGCGTAATCTGAATCGGAATAAATGGGAAGATCAACAAGTAGTTGATGTCAAATAAAAGGGCACTTGCGATACAAATAATCGCCAGAACGAAGGAGTAGATCGTCTTAATAAAGAAGATAGGAGCGATTCGTCCAATGTTATTGACGACCCGACGACCTTCAAAGAGAATTTCTGGAACATCATTAAAGTCAGAGTTTAACAAGACGAGATTGGCAATTTGACGGGTTGCAGGATCGCCTTCGGCCATCACGATGGAGCAGTCAGCTTCTCGTAAGGCTAGGATATCATTGACCCCGTCCCCTGTCATGGCAGTGGTTCGACCAGCGGCCTTGAGGGTTTGAATCAAGAGTTTCTTCTGATGAGGAGAAACCCGTCCAAAAATGGCTGTACTTTCAGCTAGGTCCACCAACTCATCGTCCTCAATCTTAGAACAGTCAATATAACTTTCGTAGCTTTCAAAACCAGCTTCCTTAGCAATGTAAGAAACAGTGACAGGATTATCACCAGAGATGATTTTGAGATCCACATCTTGGGAGCGAAGATAATCCAAGGTTTCGGCAGCCCCTTCGCGGATTGGATCGAGGATTTCAATGACGGCGATCGCTTCTACATCACTTGGCAAAGTCAAATCATGCATATCGATGGCTTCCACACTGCGAGCTAAGATCAAGACCCGAGATCCATGGGCTTGGGCTTCCAATACCGCTGGAAGATTTTCTTTGAGGAGCATTTCTGGTGCCCCCAAATAAACGGTCCCCAAGTTTTTCAGAGTCATGGCACCCCATTTTCGATCACTTGAAAATGGAATGATTGATTCGGCTGTATAAGCGTGTTCTAACTCGCCATATGCTTTGCGGATAGCTTGGGCAGTTGGGTTGTTATCCTCAGAATTTTGCATATAGGCAGAGAGAATAACTTCGATAGTTTCTTCAGAAAAGTGTTCAGACAGGGAGTGAATGCCTTTGACGGTCATTTTTCCTTGGGTGATGGTTCCTGTCTTATCCAAACAAAGAGTATCAACACGAGCCAAGGTTTCCACAGAGTACATCTCTTGGACCAAGACCTTGCGCATCCCTAACTTGATCACGGCTGTCAAGAGAGAGGTCACTGTCAGAAGGGCAATCCCTTTTGGCAACATGCCTAAGAGAGCAGTGGAAGAGGTAATCACAGAATCTTTCATTGGAAGCAGTTTAATCAAAAAGGCTTCACAGAAGAGAGCAATTCCAAATGGGATAATAATCTTTCCAGTAAAACTAGAGATTTTTGCGAGATTATAGAGAATGCGGGAATTGATGGGTTTGAGAGTTTTTGCCTCTACCATTAATTTATTAGCATAGTTATTGGCCCCCACACGACTGACACGAGCGTAGACCTGACCACTCGCTAAGAAGCTTCCGGATAGAAGTTCATCTCCCTCTTCCTTGAGAACCAAGTCACTTTCTCCTGTGAGCATGGCTTCATTGGCTTCAGCAACTCCCTTTTGAACGATGGCATCACTCGGAATTTGGCCTCCAGCTGATAGCTTAATCAGGTCGCCAAGGACGATTTTCTCTGGATCAATGGTTTCTTCTTCCCCGGCTCGGATGACAATGACGAGTTCCTTACTCATCAAATTCAATTTATCAATCATCCGTTTAGCGCGGAGCTCTGTGGCAATTCCGGATAAGGCATTAAAGCAGATGACTGCAAAAAAGACCAGGTTGCTCCAGGCTTGTACCGCAACCAAAGCGAGGGCGATCACAAAGTTTAAAGCATTAAACAAGGTGAAGACATTGCGCTTGATGATTTGCCAGGTACTGGTACTGGTATTCGCTTTAAATTCGTTGGTTTGGCCACGCTGTATTTTTTTGCGGACCTCTTCATGGGTTAATCCCTTTAATTCATTCATTTCCATAAAAACATCATATCATTTTTTTAAGAAAAAGACTAGGTGCAGTCGGTTTGTTGAGTCATCCAGTTTTTGAAAAGATTTGCGGGGAAGAGAAGGATAAGGTATAATGGATAAACAAGAGAATTATCAAAGGAGAAAGCATGTTTTATACCTATTTACGTGGCTTAGTGACCTTTATTTTATGGGTTCTGAATGGAAATGCTCATTACCATCATAAGGAACTGATTCCGAGTCAAGAGGAAAATTACATTCTCGTAGCTCCTCATCGAACTTGGTGGGATCCTGTCTACATGGCCTTTGCGACCAAACCCAAGCAATTTATCTTTATGGCTAAGAAGGAACTCTTTACTAATCGGATTTTTGGATGGTGGATTCGTATGTGCGGGGCTTTTCCAATTGACCGTGAAAATCCAGGTGCAGCAGCGATTAAATACCCAGTGAGTATGCTCAAAAAAAGCAAGCGTTCCCTGATTATGTTTCCAAGTGGAAGCCGCCATTCTCAGGATGTTAAAGGTGGAGTTGCCGTGATTGCCAAGATGGCCAAGGTACGTATTATGCCTGTTACTTATACGGGTCCAATGACTTTGAAAGGACTAGCGACCTGTGAACGGGTTGACATGAACTTTGGGCACCCTATTGATATCTCTGATATTGCAAAAATGAATGATGAGGGAGTGGAAGAAGTTGCAAGACGAATCCAGGCTGAGTTTGATCGCTTAGATGCGGAATCTCAGGCACTGCGCAATGACCGGAAACCTTTTATCCTCATCCGTTTGTTGAAGTTTTTACTGTTGCCATTTGTTTTGGTTGTTGCTCTATTGACCCTCTTGTTTAGTTATATCGCTAGTTTTGTATGGGATCCGGACAAGCATCGGAAAGACTAAGCAGTACTCTAGATAAAAAGAATGTCAAAAATCATGTGATTTTTGACATTCTTTTTTTATTTCTTCGATTTTTTACGAATAATAAAAATAAAAGGGGTATTTATGGAGACGTGGATTGAGAAGCTCAAGGAATATAAACTGTTTTTAGGTTTGGCTGCTGTGGGGCTAGTGATGGGAGGAATATTTCTCTTTTGGCCCAAGCAAGCTCCACAAGCACCGGAAACTGTCATTTCACAGTTAGAAATGGTGGATCAGGAGGCTTCTCCTAAGGAAGACACCAGCCTCCCTTCTAGCTCTCAGCAGAGGAGTGAGGAAAAGACGGACTCCTCTCAAGAGAAAATCATGGTGGATGTGAAGGGTGCTGTTAGACAGGAAGGGGTCTACGAACTTCCAGTGGGGAGCCGGGTCTATGATGCTGTCCAAAAAGCAGGAGGGATGACAGACGAAGCCAACAGCCAATCCGTCAACTTAGCGCAAAAATTGGAGGATGAGTCCATCGTCTATGTTGCTAAGAATGGAGAGGAGGTAGCGCCTGTTGCGTCCGCATCTGCTGGGACGACAGGTGGCGAAAAGCAGTCAAAAGATGGAAAGGTCAATCTCAATACGGCAACAGAAGCAGAACTACAGACGATTTCTGGGATAGGTCAAAAGCGAGCCCAAGATATCATTGCTTATCGAGAGGAAAAAGGAAAATTTCAGTCTGTTGATGAACTAAAGAATGTTTCTGGGATTGGCCAAAAGACGCTAGAAAAGTTAAAAGAGCATGTTACAGTGGATTAGAAGTCTCAACATTCATCCATTTCATCTCACCCTGCCGGTCTTATCTCTCTATTATTGGATATACACGGGACACTGGTTCGCTTCGTTCTTCCTTCTGGCCTTCTTCATCTTGTTTAGGAGACGCTACGATAGCAAACGATTTCTGTGCCTCATAGGGTTTCTTTCCCTCTTTGCCCTTTGTTTTGCTTTCCGGATCGAACAGGGAAAACAAGAGTCAAGCGATCATAGGGTCCCAAGGGTCATTCAGCTTTTACCGGATACCATCAAGGTGAATGGAGATGCTTTATCCTTTCGTGCCAAGTCAGGTAGCCGTACTTTTCAGGTTTTCTACCAGCTTCAGTCAGAGGAAGAACAAGCCTATTTTAAACACCTGGATCAGGGGCTAGAATTACGGATCAAAGGGGAATTGGAACCCCCGACAAAACAGCGTAATTTTATGGGCTTTGATTATCAGGCTTATCTGAAAACACAAGGGATCTATCACCTTTTGAAAATTAATCACATCCTTGAAAAGAGACCTGCTGAGCCTAGAGATTTCATAGGGCTACTGTCTAGTTGGAGGCGAAAGGCCCTTGTATGGGTTCACCAGCATTTTCCCCAGCCCATGAGCCACTATATGACGGGCTTGCTTTTTGGTTTTTTAGATGTAGAGTTTGAAGAAATGAGCCAGTTATATTCGAACTTGGGGATTATCCATCTGTTTGCCTTGTCGGGCATGCAGGTTGCCTTTTTCTTAGAAGCCTTTAGACGCTTTTTTCTACGTTTGGGACTGGAGCAGGAAAAGGTTGCCTACCTCCTCTATCCGTTTTCGCTTCTTTATGCTGGGATGACAGGCTTTTCGGTTTCGGTCGTTCGAAGCCTCTTACAGAAACTCCTGGCCCAGGCTGGGCTCAAAGGAATGGAGAATATGGGGGTCACTCTCCTCTTGTTAGTCCTTCTTTTACCATCCTCCTTGTTGACTGCTGGAGGTCTCTTATCCTGCGCCTACGCCTTTGTATTGACGCTAACCTCTTCTGAAGAGGAGAAGGAGGGAATCCGAAAAGTCATCAAGGAGAGTCTAGTGTTAACACTAGGGGTTCTTCCTTTTCTCATTTTTTTCTTTGGAGAATACCAACCCTGGTCCCTTCCTCTAACCTTCATTTTTTCTCTCTTATTTGACCTTCTGTTGTTGCCAGGACTGAGTGTCGTTTTTCTCCTCTCTTTTCTGTATCCCTTGACCTTCTGGAATCCTTTCTTCGTCTGGATGGAAAAAAGTATGGAGTATCTAGCGGGCTTCACTAGTCAATCCTTGGTTTTCGGGCAGCCAAGCATTTACTATTTCATCTTGCTCTTGTGCTTGCTAGCTTGTCTCTATGAGATGCGAAAGGTTAAGAAATGGAGATACCTGTTCCTACTCTTAGTATGCTCTGTATTTGCCCTTGTGAAGCATCCTTTAGAAAATGAGATTACCATCATTGATATTGGTCAAGGTGATAGTATTTTACTACGTGATTGGCGTGGGAAAACCATCCTAATTGATACAGGAGGAAAAGTGGACTTTGGCCAAAAGGAGGCATGGAAGAAGCGAAGGTCTACTAGCAATGCAGAACGGACCCTGCTTCCCTATCTCAAGAGCAGGGGGATTGACCAGATTGATCATATGATTCTCACGCATACTGACACAGATCACATGGGAGATTTGGAAGTGCTCGCGACTAAGGTTAGGATAAAGGAAATCAACATTTCCAAGGGGAGCTTAAAAAAAGCCTCTTTTGTCCGTTTGCTCAAACGGTTGAACTTACCGGTAAAAACGTTGGAGGCTGGTGATCAATTGTCGATCTTTGATGGGAGTGCAGAAGTCCTCTATCCGGTAGAAATAGGAGATGGGAGTAATAACGATTCCATTGTTCTTTATGGCCGCTTTTATGGGTTGTCCTTCCTTTTTACAGGAGATTTAGAAGAAGAAGGGGAAAAGACCTTGTTAGCCCGTTATCCTCAACTGCGCGTAGATGTCCTCAAAGCAGGCCACCATGGTTCTAAGGGTTCTTCTCACCCTGCCTTCTTAGAGAAAATACAAGCAAAAATTGCCCTGATATCTGCAGGCGAAAAAAATCGTTATCAGCACCCTCATCAGGAAACCTTGGAGCGTTTCAAAGAGTTACAAATGACTGTTTTTCGTACAGACCAGCAAGGAGCGATTCGTTTTAGAGGGTGGAATCAGTGGAAGATTGAAACCGTTCGATAGGAGCTGTTTGATTTCTAGCTTGAAAATTGCTATGATAAAGTCAAGGAAATGAGGTTACAAGTATGAAATCATTACAGTTGTTTTGGACGCAATATGCTGATTTTTCAAGAAGATCAGATAGAAAAGAATTTTGGATTAGCCAAGCCTGGCATTTACTATTTACAAGTCCATTTTGGATTTACCAATTGGTCTTACTCTTTTCAAATTCGAAATCAGAGGAAGACGTGATTCCCTTGACCGGGATGGACGTTTCAGCTTGGTTCAGCATCTTTTTTCTCCTTTATCTCTATCTTATTTTTGTTCCCCAGCAAGCAGTAGTCGTTCGGCGATTGAGAGATGCAGGTTTTCATTGGTCGTTGATTTTCCTATTTCT
This sequence comes from Streptococcus sp. A12, assembly GCF_905372335.1. Taxonomy (GTDB): domain Bacteria; phylum Bacillota; class Bacilli; order Lactobacillales; family Streptococcaceae; genus Streptococcus. The sequence continues at coordinate 34,266 of NZ_CAJPOU010000011.1, read as the reverse complement.
AGGCCCTATCTTGCTCTACCTTTTATCTCCTATTTCCATTTTTCTAGTCTTAGCTCTTGCGGGTTTGCTCTGCTTGGCTTGTCTCCTGGTCCTTCCAAGTGCTAGACTTGCACAACCGGACCAGAATGCTTCTCAAGGATTTGCTTCGACAAATCCAGTGGTCTCTTCGCCAAGTATGCCATCCCATTTGATGGATCCCAACAGTTTTTCATCTATTCCCCAGATTGTTTCGGCTCCACCAACTCCACTAGAGAAAGCACCGCTTGAAAAGAAAATGGAATCGGAACAGACCCAGCATCAGTTTAGAGAGTGGAATGAGGTACCTTCAGAACATGCAGGCTTTACAAACAATTAAAAAAATCAGTGCCGAGAACCTTCCTCCTATCCTGGTTTTATCAGGGGATGACATCGGTCAGTTTGAGTGGATGAAAGAGCAACTTTTAAAGAAAGTTGGCTACGATTCGTCTGATTTGAACTATTCCTATTTTGACATGAAGGAAACAGCTTATTCTGAAGTCGAGCTTGACTTGGTTAGCCTTCCATTTTTTGCGGACGAAAAAATAGTGATTTTGGATCATTTTGTCGATGTGACGACCGCAAAAAAAAGATACCTGACGGATGATGAATTGCAGTCCTTTGAAGGATACTTATCAGCACCTTTAGAAACGACTCGCTTGATTGTCTTTGCGGAAGGAAAACTGGATAGCAAACGAAGAATTGTCAAGCTCTTAAAAAGGGATGCCCAGTTGCTGGAAGCAACTGAATTAAAGGAACAGGAGTTGCGTGCCCATTTCACAGAAGAGATCAAGTCTCTAGGGCTAGCGATTGATTCACAAGCCTTCGACCAACTTTTGATCAAATCTGGCTTTGATTTTAGTGAGATTCAGAAAAATTTGGAGTTTCTTAAAAACTATAAGGGATCCTCAAGCATTACCATCTCAGATATTGAAGAGGCTATTCCAAAGACGCTCCAGGATAATCTGTTTGATCTGATCCAGATGATCCTAAAGAAACAAATTGATCCCGCCCGTAGTTTGGTCAAGGATCTTCGGCTGCAAGGAGAGGATGAAATCAAGCTTTTGGCCATTTTATTGAGTCAGTTCCGCATCTACACACAGGTCAAGCTGTTGAAGCAAGAGGGACGAACAGAATCCCAAATCGTTTCAGACCTATCAGAGCTGACCGGTCGAAAAGTAAATCCCTATCAAGTCAAATTTGCTCTAAGAGATAGTAGAGGGATATCTTTAAGCTATTTGGAGCAGGCGATTTGTCTTTTGATTAATACCGATTTCCAAATGAAATCGGGAACCTATGAGAAAGATTATCTATTTGATTTGACTTTGCTAAAGTTGGCCAACCCATCTGTGTAAGCAGAATAGTTGAATAAATTAGATGATTGCGTTATCATTTTTATATACATAAAGAAATAGAGGTATTTTCCATGGCAATTATTTTACCAGATCTTCCGTACGCATACGATGCATTGGAACCATATATTGATGCTGAAACAATGCACTTGCACCATGATAAACACCATCAAACTTACGTAAACAATGCAAATGCAGCTCTTGAAAAACACCCTGAAATTGGTGAAGACCTTGAAGCTTTGTTGGCAGATGTAGAATCTATCCCAGCTGATATCCGCCAAGCGCTTATCAACAACGGTGGTGGACACTTGAACCACGCTCTTTTCTGGGAATTGATGACTCCTGAAAAGACAGCTCCTTCAGCAGAACTTGCAGCAGCAATCGATGCAACATTTGGTTCATTCGAAGAATTCCAAGCAGCATTTACTGCAGCAGCAACAACTCGTTTCGGTTCTGGATGGGCATGGTTGGTTGTTAACAAAGAAGGTAAACTTGAAGTGACTTCAACAGCAAACCAAGATACACCAATCTCAGAAGGTAAAAAACCAATCTTGGGCTTGGACGTTTGGGAACATGCTTACTACGTGAAATACCGCAACGTGCGTCCTGACTACATCAAAGCTTTCTTCTCAGTGATTAACTGGAACAAAGTAGACGAGCTATATGCAACAGCTAAATAAGCTTTCATAATAAAAAAAGTTTGAATCAAGAGGTCACTTAAAGGAGCCCTCGATTCAGGCTTTTTATTTTTCGAATTGCTCAACATAGTCTCAAATGAAACCCCCATTTTAGGAGGGATATTTCTTGCGTTTATACCTGAAAATGATACACTAGAAGAGTATGTGAAAGTGAGGAGAAAGGCTTCCTACATAAGGAAGAAGCCGTGTCACTTTTTTTGAAAAAAAACTGTACCTCAACAAAAGGGAGAATGAAAATGACAAGTATTACGATTACAAAAGGAGCAGTGGATACGCCACTTTATCTAAAAATGATCAACCGCCACGGGTTAATTGCAGGAGCTACTGGTACAGGGAAAACCGTTACCCTAAAAGTCATAACTGAAAAATTAAGTCAGCAAGGGATTCCGGTGTTTCTAGCAGATATCAAGGGAGATCTTTCAGGTCTTGCCAAAGCAGGACAATGGACGCCAAAGATGGAAGAGCGCTATAAACTACTTGGTATTACAGATCCTTTTGAACCTCAAGCTTTTCCAGTTCGCCTATGGGATGTCTTTGGTCAAGCAGGCCATCCAGTCCGTGCAACGATTGAAGGAATGGGCTCTCTTTTGCTAGCTCGCTTGTTGGACCTCAACGAAACACAAACAGGGATTTTGGCCATCGTCTTTAAATTGGCCAAAGAAAAAAATTGGCCTTTGATTGATCTGAAGGATTTGCAGAGTCTTTTGAAGGAAGTATATGATCATGCCTCAGATTATTCCGCTCAATACGGCAATATCAGTAAACAATCAGTAGGAGCTATTCAACGAAGCTTGTTAGTGCTAGAGCAAGAGGGGGCAGATCAATTCTTCGGAGAGCCAGCCTTGGATCTTCAAGATTTTATGCAATTGGACAGCAGTGGACGAGGCTACATCAACATTCTATCAGCGACTCGTCTTTTCAACTCCCCTAAGCTCTATTCAACCTTCCTGATCTGGTTGTTGTCTCGTCTGTTCGAGACCTTACCAGAAGTTGGAGATCTAGAAAAACCGAAATTTGTCTTCTTCTTTGATGAAGCTCACCTCTTGTTTAATGATGCGAGCAAGCTCTTCCTTGAAAAAGTTGAGCAAGTCGTTCGCCTCATCCGGTCTAAAGGAGTAGGGATCTACTTTATTACGCAGAATCCTCAAGATCTTCCTGAGTCTGTCTTAGCTCAGCTCGGGAATCGTGTTCAACATGCTTTGCGAGCCTATACACCAAAGGAAATGAAGGCCATCAAGGTTGCTGCACAAAGTTTCCGGCCAAACCCAGAATTTGATACGGAAACTGTCTTGACGGAGTTGGGAACAGGGGAAGCTCTAGTTTCCTTCCTAAATGAAAAGGGGCAACCAAGTGTGGTGGAACGTTCTTATATTTTGTCTCCACAATCGAGCTTTGATTTGTTAAACGAGAGTGAACAGTTGGCCTTGATTACCAGCTCTCCTTTCCATCAAAAATATGCTGTTCGAGTAGACAATGAATCAGCTTATGAAAAATTGACTGAAAAATCTGCTAGAGAAGAGAAGGAAAAGGAGCGGGAAGAGGAAGATAAAGCAAGAGTTGCAGAAGAGAAGGCCAGTCAAAAACGGAGTCCGGGCCGTCCGCGGAAATCTAGTTTAGAAAAGGCCAAAGATTCCTTTATCAGTTCCTTGTTCCGTACCATTGCGCGTGAAGTGGCAAAATTGATCATGGGATCCTTTAAGAGGAAATAAGACAGTCAAAAGGGGATGGACTATTAGGAAAATGAAGAAGGATTGATCTGAAAATCGCTAAAAAATTTCTTCTAGAAGAAATCGTTTTCTGATCCGGAAACACCTTGTTATTTTAAAGAGAATCTTTTATAATTAACTTCATATGAAAAAAATATTTAATGTTCGATCGATCATGATTGTGTTGGGAATTTTACTATGTATAGGAGGAGTTGGAGCTTTAACTTACCTCCATCTTCATCAGGCTCCAGCCTCACCACTTGCTCAAGAGGGAACGACGGCTCAAGCAGTGGACTCCAAGGAAGAGAAGCAACCCCTCCAACCTCCTCGTGTCAAAACTCCTGAGGAAAAACAAGCTGTCATGGATCAAGATCGTGAAACCATGGAGAATTTGGGTCTTGTCTATGATTATGCCAATAAAGGCATGGTAGAAGTTGTACAAGACTACATGGCTGAATATGGTGTTGATCCTTCCCAAATTACCTTTACCTACAAAAATCCTGCGACAGGCCAACAATTTTCGATGAATGAGTTGCAGCCGATGAGAGCTGGAAGTACCTATAAACTACCCCTAAATATGTTAGTCGTGGATGAAGTCGATGCAGGGAAGTTAAACTTAACGGATGAATTTGATATTACCAATACTTACTACGAGTACCTTGAGGAGCATGATAATTATGTAGCTGCCTTTGGTGGAGCTATGACGATTCCAGATATGCAGCGATATTCTCTTGTCTATTCAGAAAATACGCCAGCATATGCCTTGGCCGACCGCTTTGGTGGTATGGATAATGTCTACGGGAAGTATGAAAAGTATGGAAAATCCCGTGCAGAAATAAAAACAATTAGTCCTGAAAACAAAACGACTTCTGATTACTATATTCAAGTCTTGGACTATCTATGGAATCATAAAGAAAAATATGCGACCTTGCTAGAATTAATCGGAGAGTCCTTCCCGAATGAATACTACAAACGGTATTTACCAGATTTAGTCATTCAGCAAAAACCTGGTTATGTAGCGGAAGCACTCAATGTCGAAGCCATCGTTTACGAACAAACACCTTACCTCATCTCGATTTTTACAGCTGGTCTAGGGGGAACAACTCCAGAAAGTACGGAGATCAGTGGTTACGGCCTTCATTTACTTGGTCAACTCTGCTATGTGATCAATGAATGGCACCGTGTAAATGTCAATTAATGATTTAGAAGCTTTCCCAAAACAGCTTTGGGAAGGTTTTTTCTATGGAAAATATTGTTTCATGGTTAAATCTTGGGGACATTCTTTGAGGTCAGTGAATAAATATGATAGAATAACTAAAGAACCTAAAGAAAGAATAGAAATGATTACAAAAGAAGATTATCAGTTGATTCGCTCCCATCCAGCTTTCTCTGAGATTCCAGTTGAAAAATTTGATAAATTAGCTGTCGAAATCCATTATAGAGAAATCCCAAAGGGACAGATCCTATTTTTTGCCGGTGATAAGCGCGATCGAATTTTTTTAGTGGTGGAAGGCTATGTCCGTATTGAGGAGTTTGACTCTTCAGATACCTTCTCGTATATGGATTACATTAAAGAAGGAGCCGTCTTCCCATACGGTGGTATGTTTACAGATTCCAATTATCACTATACAGCCACTTCCATGACAACCGTTAAATACTTCAGTATTCCTGTTCAGCTTTATGAGGAAATTGTCCAGTCCAGTATGGAACAAGTTCTCTTTATAACGAGAAAACTTTCAAAAATATTGGAATTTCAGGAGTTGCGACTTCGCAATGTGGTTGCAGCCAGTGCCAGTGATCGTGTGATCCAATCCTTAGCTCTACTCTGTAAGGATTATCAAAAGTTTGGTCCAACCATTCCTTTTCCGATGAGTATGAAAGAGTTGGCCAGATTAGCTGCAACGACGAGAGAAACGGTCAATCAAGTATTAAAGAAGCTCCTAGAAGAGGAGCGAATCGAGTACAAACATAAGAAATTGACCTTTCTCGATCTTCCATTCTTTTTAGATAGTTTTGAAGAAGCTTAGTAGGGCTTCTTTTATTTTCTGTCAAAAACGATAAAAGTTCTTCAATTTAAATAAAAAATATTTACCCGCAAAAAAAATATATATAATAAAATATCCAAAGAAAGCGGTTCATATTTCATAAAATGAGGGTGATATTTAAAAAAACGTCAGATTCTTGGCATTCGTAATGGAAGATTGGTTGTGAAAGCGATACCAATCGGTGGTAAAATTAAACCTGTAAACGGGATTAGCTATGCTAAACCGCAAGAAAAAAGGAGGACTATAGATGTCTACACACCCAATTCATGTTTTCTCAGAAATTGGAAAACTGAAAAAAGTTTGTTTGCACCGTCCAGGTAAAGAGTTGGAAAACTTGATGCCTGACTATCTTGAACGTCTTCTTTTTGATGATATTCCATTCTTGGAAGATGCTCAAAAAGAACACGACGCATTTGCTGAAGCACTTCGTAACGAAGGTATCGAAGTACTTTATCTTGAACAGTTGGCTGCTGAGTCATTGACTTCTCCAGAAATTCGCGATCAGTTCATCGAAGAATACCTTGAAGAAGCAAACATTCGTGGACGCCAAACAAAAGTTGCGATCCGTGAATTGCTTCACAGCATTGAAGACAACCAAGAATTGGTTGAAAAAACAATGGCAGGGGTTCAAAAAGCTGAACTTCCAGAAATTCCTGAAGAAGCAAAAGGATTGACAGACCTTGTTGAATCTGACTATCCATTTGCCATCGACCCAATGCCAAACTTGTACTTCACACGTGACCCATTTGCTACAATTGGTAATGCAGTATCATTGAACCACATGTACGCAGATACACGTAACCGTGAAACTTTGTATGGTAAATACATCTTCAAATACCACCCAGTTTATGGTGGAAAAGTTGAACTTGTCTACAACCGTGAAGAAGATACTCGTATCGAAGGTGGAGATGAGTTGGTACTTTCTAAAGATGTCTTGGCAGTTGGTATCTCACAACGTACAGATGCTGCATCAATCGAAAAATTGTTGGTAAACATCTTCAAGAAGAACGTTGGCTTCAAGAAAGTATTGGCCTTCGAATTTGCTAACAACCGTAAATTCATGCACTTGGATACAGTATTCACAATGGTGGACTACGATAAATTCACAATCCACCCAGAAATCCAAGGCAACCTTCGCGTCTTCTCTGTAACTTATGAAAACGAACAATTGAAGATCGTTGAAGAAAAAGGTGATTTGGCTGAATTACTTGCTGAAAACCTTGGTGTTGAAAAAGTTACTTTGATTCCATGTGGAGATGGCAACATCGTTGCTGCTGCGCGTGAACAATGGAACGACGGATCAAATACTCTTACAATCGCACCTGGTGTGGTAGTCGTATACGACCGTAACACTGTAACCAACAAGAAATTAGAAGAATACGGACTTCGTTTGATCAAGATCCGCGGAAGTGAATTGGTTCGCGGTCGTGGTGGACCTCGTTGTATGTCAATGCCATTCGAACGTGAAGAAATCTAATCATCCTTCTACAGGTTAGACGGGCTCAGTGTCTAAACTGAGCCCTCTAAACTGGTTGACAGGATCCAATCAAGCATAATAAAAGGAGATAATTAATGACAACTTCAGTATTCCAAGGACGTAGCTTTTTAGCAGAAAAAGACTTTACACGTGCAGAGTTAGAATACCTTATCGGACTTTCAGCTCACTTGAAAGATCTTAAAAAACGCAACATCCAACACCACTACCTAGCTGGTAAAAACATTGCGCTTTTGTTTGAAAAAACTTCAACTCGTACTCGTGCTGCCTTCACTACTGCAGCCATCGACCTTGGTGCTCACCCAGAATACCTTGGTGCAAACGACATCCAACTCGGTAAAAAAGAATCTACAGAAGATACTGCTAAAGTTCTTGGACGTATGTTTGACGGTATTGAATTCCGTGGTTTCAGCCAACGTATGGTTGAAGAATTGGCTGAATTCTCAGGTGTTCCAGTATGGAATGGTTTGACTGACGAATGGCACCCAACTCAAATGCTTGCAGACTACTTGACTGTTCAAGAAAACTTTGGACGCCTTGAAGGTTTGACACTTGTGTACTGTGGTGACGGACGTAACAACGTTGCAAACAGCCTTCTTGTAACAGGTGCTATCCTTGGTGTGAACGTACACATCTTCTCACCAAAAGAACTCTTCCCAGAGCAAGAAATTGTTGAATTGGCAGAAGGATTCGCAAAAGAAAGTGGCGCTCATATCTTAATCACTGAAGATGCTGACGAAGCTGTGAAAGGTGCTGATGTACTTTACACTGACGTTTGGGTATCTATGGGTGAAGAAGACAAATTTGCAGAACGCGTTGCCCTTTTGAAACCTTACCAAGTAAACATGGAATTGGTTAAGAAAGCTGATAACGAAGATTTGATCTTCTTGCACTGCTTGCCAGCTTTCCACGACACAAACACTGTTTATGGTAAAGATGTTGCTGAAAAATTCGGCGTAGAAGAAATGGAAGTTACTGACGAAGTGTTCCGTAGCAAATATGCTCGTCACTTTGACCAAGCTGAAAACCGTATGCACACCATCAAAGCGGTGATGGCAGCTACTCTTGGTAACTTGTACATTCCAAAAGTTTAAGACTTTATAACCGTATACCAACAGCTATAGGGGCTGGACTGCTAGCTTTAGTCCTGCCCCTATTTTTTATAGAAAGGGAAAACCTATGTCAAGAAAAATCGTCGTTGCTTTGGGAGGAAACGCCATCCTTTCATCTGATCCTTCTGCAAAAGCTCAACAAGAAGCACTTGTAGAAACAGCAAAACACTTAGTAAAATTAATCAAAAATGGGGATGACTTGATCATCACTCACGGAAATGGTCCTCAAGTAGGAAACCTCTTGCTCCAACACTTGGCAGCTAATTCTGAAAAGAACCCAGCTTTCCCATTGGATTCATTGGTTGCAATGACTGAAGGAAGCATTGGTTTCTGGCTTCAAAACGCTCTTCAAAATGCTCTTCTTGAAGAAGGAATTGAAAAAGATGTGGCTTCCGTTGTGACACAAGTCGTTGTCGATAAGAACGACCCAGCCTTCGTCAACCTCAGCAAACCAATCGGTCCTTTCTACTCAGAAGAAGAAGCAAAAGCAGAAGCTGAAAAATCTGGAGCAACCTTTAAAGAAGATGCTGGTCGTGGCTGGCGTAAAGTTGTTGCTTCACCAAAACCAGTGGATATCAAAGAAATCAATACCATCCGTACTTTGTTGAACGACGGTCAAGTCGTGGTTGCTGCTGGTGGTGGCGGTATCCCAGTTGTGAAAGAAGCAAATGGTAGCTTGACTGGTGTTGAAGCCGTTATCGATAAAGACTTTGCATCTCAACGTTTGGCTGAATTAGTAGAAGCAGACCTCTTCATCGTTTTGACTGGTGTAGACTATGTTTTTGTAAACTACAACAAACCAGACCAGGAAAAATTGGAACATGTCAATGTCGCTCAATTGGAAGAGTACATCAAACAAGATCAATTTGCACCAGGAAGCATGCTTCCTAAAGTAGAAGCTGCCATCGCCTTTGTAAACGGTCGTCCAGAAGGAAAAGCAGTCATCACTTCACTTGAAAACCTTGGCGCTTTGATTGAGTCTGAAAGTGGAACGATTATCGTAAAAGACTAATTCATATACATGAGTGAGGGGAGTGAATCCCATATTTACAGGAGTTTGTACAAAGTTCCTCCCCTCTTTTTTTCTAAAAAAGATTAGGAAAAACTAGTTTTTTAATCTTAAATATGGTAAAATTAACATATAGGTAAGCGCTTTCTAAAAGTTTAATCTTTTGAAAGACTCACTCAAATTTTGTTGCGTTAGGAGGATAAACAAATGAGTGAAAAAGCGAAAAAAGGGTTTAAGATGCCTTCATCTTATACCGTATTGTTAATCATCATTGCCATTATGGCAGTGATGACTTGGATTATCCCAGCAGGGGCTTTTGTCGATGGTGTTTATAAATCACAACCTCAAAACCCTCAAGGTATCTGGGATGTATTGATGGCACCGATTCGTGCTATGCTAGGAACGACTCCTGAAGAAGGATCTTTGATTAAAGGAACTAGTGCAGCGATCGACGTAGCCTTCTTCATCTTGATGGTTGGTGGTTTCCTTGGTGTAGTCAATGAAACTGGTATGCTAGACACTGGTATTGCTTCTATCGTGAAGAAATACAAGGGTCGCGAAAAAATGTTGATTTTGGTGCTTATGCCTTTGTTTGCCCTTGGTGGTACAACTTATGGTATGGGTGAAGAAACCATGGCCTTCTATCCTCTCCTTGTGCCAGTTATGATGGCCGTTGGATTTGATAGCTTGACTGGGGTAGCCATTATCTTGCTCGGTTCACAGATTGGATGTTTGGCATCTACCTTGAACCCATTCGCGACAGGTATCGCATCTTCAACTGCAGGTGTTGGTCTTGGTGAAGGGATCATCCTTCGTTTGATCTTCTGGGTTGTCTTGACTGGTCTTAGCACTTGGTTTGTATACAAGTATGCAGATAAGATTCAAAAAGATCCAACTAAATCCCTCACTTATGCAACTCGTGAAGAAGATATGAAATTCTTCAATGTTGGTGAAGATGAAGAAAATGTTAATTCAACTCTTTCAAAGAAACAAAAACAAGTCTTTGTACTCTTTGTATTGACCTTTGTTTTGATGGTCTTGAGTTTCATTCCTTGGAAAGATCTCCATGTTACTATTTTCAGTGACTTTAATACTTGGTTAACTAGTCTTCCAGTTGTTGGTAAGATTGTTGGTGGCTCAACTGCAGCCCTAGGTACTTGGTACTTCCCTGAAGGAGCAATGCTCTTTGCCTTTATGGGTATCTTGATTGGTATTGTCTACGGATTGAAAGAAGAACAAATCATTTCTTCCTTTATGACTGGTGCAGCTGACTTGCTCAGCGTAGCCTTGATCGTAGCGATCGCTCGTGGTATCCAAGTTATCATGAACAATGGTATGATTACAGATACGATCCTTAACTGGGGTAAACAAGGACTCAGTGGTCTATCTTCTCAAGTCTTCATCGTCTTGACTTATATCTTCTACTTGCCAATGTCATTCTTGATCCCATCTTCATCTGGTCTTGCCAGTGCGACAATGGGTATCATGGCTCCATTGGGAGAATTCGTCAATGTACGTCCTAGCTTGATTATCACTGCCTACCAATCTGCATCTGGTGTCTTGAACTTGATCGCTCCAACTTCTGGTATCGTAATGGGAGCTCTTGCTCTTGGACGTATCAACATTGCAACTTGGTGGAAATTCATGGCAAAACTTGTTGTTGCCGTTATTGTGATCACCATTGCCCTCCTTCTTCTCGGAACTTTCGTTCCATTCCTATAAGAAGTAAAGAGGTGATTCCATGAAAATTGAGATTACAAATCAAGTCAAAGATGACTTTCTAGATTCATTAAAGACTCTGATTTCTTATCCTTCGGTTTTAAACGAAGGTGAAAATGGAACACCGTTTGGACAAGCTATCCAAGATGTCCTTGAGAAAACGTTAGAAATTGCTCAAGAAATGGGCTTTCAAACCTATCTAGATCCTGAAGGATACTATGGATATGCAGAGATCGGTCAGGGGGAAGAACTCCTGGCCGTTCTTTGTCACTTGGATGTTGTTCCAGCCGGTGATTTAGAAGATTGGCAAACGCCACCTTTTGAGGCGATTCTGAAAGATGGATGGTTGATTGGACGTGGAGTGCAAGATGATAAGGGACCATCCCTTGCGGCGCTTTACGCAGTTAAGAGTCTGCTTGACCAAGGAGTTGTATTTACCAAACGGATTCGTTTTATATTTGGTACAGACGAGGAAACTCTCTGGCGCTGTATGAACCGCTACAATCAGCTAGAAGAAAAAGCAGATCTTGGCTTTGCTCCAGATTCGTCCTTCCCATTAACCTATGCTGAAAAAGGCTTGCTTCAAGTGAAGCTCCATGGACCAGGCTGGGAGGATCGTCCCTTACAAGCTGGTCGTGCCCTTAACGTGGTACCAGATAAAGCAATTTATAAGGGTGACCTCTTAGAGGAACTCTTACCAGTCATCGAGCAAAGTGGTGTGAACTATACAGAAGAAGCAGGAGCAGTAACCGTTCATGGTCTGTCTAAACACTCCAAGGATGCGGCTGAGGGTGTCAATGCCATTGTAGGCTTAGCTGAAAGTCTTTCATTGATCCAGCCTCATCCAGCCCTTCTCTTTATCGCAGATGCTGTTGGGGAAGATGCGACAGGAGCAGCTCTCTTTGGTGAAATAAAAGATGAACCAAGTGGTGCTCTTTCCTTCAATATTGCAACCCTCTCCATTGATGAACAGCAATCTGAAATCGGGATTGATATTCGGATCCCTGTCTTAGCGGATAAGGAGGCTTTGGTAAAACGTTTAAGTGAGGTGGCAACTAACTATCAACTTCAGTATGAAGAGTTTGATTATGTAGCTCCACTATACGTTCCATTAGATAGTCCGTTGGTGAGTACCCTGATGGCGGTCTACCAAGAGGAAACGGGGGATCAGACCCCAGCTATGTCCTCAGGGGGAGCGACCTTTGCTCGAACCATGGAAAATTGTGTGGCTTATGGGGCCCTCTTCCCTGATGCTCTCCAAACAGAGCACCAGGCGAATGAACGAGCTAAACTGGATGATTTATATCGTGCAATGGAAATCTATGCAGAGACCATTCGACGATTAGCAGTCAAGGAAGCCTAATAGAGATTAGAAAAAAGCTTAGATGGTCTGACCATCTAAGCTTTCTTTTATTTGCTAAAGAAGAAGGGAGGAGTGAATTCTTTCAATTTTTCAAAGCAGTCCAAGGCTCCCTGATTGTCTTCACAAATGATGAGGCAGACATCATCCCCGCAGACGGTTGCGACAATTTGTGGCAATTCAAGGGCATCTAAGATGGCTCCGAAGGACTGGGCCAGACCAGGGAGTGTTTTGACGACTACTTGGTTTTGGACGGGACGAAGCATGACGAGGGCATCTTCCATATAAAAACGCAGTCGGTTTTCCCAGCGAGATGGGGCAATGCTATTGATGGCATAATAAGAGCTATCCCCTTCGTTAATTTTTACCAGATTCAAGGATTTGACATCTCTTGAGAGGGTTGACTGGGTCACGATGATGCCGTTCGCTTTCAGGCTGTCCTGCAATTCTTGTTGGGTTCGAATTTTCTTTTCTGAAATAATGGACCGGATCAGGCGGTGGCGACTTTCAATCTTATTCATAAGGGGCTCTCTCCTTATTTGATAAACATAGCATCTCCAAAGCTAAAGAAACGGTAGCCTTGGTCGATAGCGTGCTGATAAGCATCCAGAGTGAGTTCTCGACCTGCGAAGGCAGAAACGAGCATGACTAAGGTTGATTTTGGTAAGTGGAAGTTGGTTGAAAAGGCGTCGACAACCTGCCACTGATAGCCTGGTTTGATAAAAATATTGGTCCAACCAGAGTCGGCTTGTAACTCTCCATTAAACTTGTTGCCAATTGTTTCTAAGGTTCGGATAGAAGTGGTCCCAACGGCAATGATGCGGTGTCTACTCGCTTTGACTTGTCGAAGGGTTTGGGCAGCTTCTTCAGAGAGCTGATAAAATTCGGAATGCATCTCATGTTGGTCTAGATCATCGACGGATACAGGACGGAAGGTACCCAGCCCGACATGAAGGGTTAGATAAACCAAGTGAACCCCTTTGTCTTCGATCTTTTGTAAGAGCTCTGGTGTGAAATGGAGGCCAGCTGTAGGAGCTGCGGCAGATCCATTTTCTTTGGCATAGACCGTCTGGTAACGTTCCTGATCTTCTAATTTTTCATGGATGTAAGGTGGTAGGGGCATTTCTCCTAGACTTTCCAAGACTTCAAGGAAAATCCCTTGGTAAGAAAACTCTACGATACATCCTCCGTGTTCCAGCTTTTTGATTAGGGTAGCTTGAAGACGTCCATCTCCAAAGCTGACGACCCCTCCCTCTTTGAGACGTTTAGCAGGTTTGGCAAGCACCTCCCATTGATCGCCCTCGATATTTTTTAAGAGGAGAAGCTCCACATGACCTCCTGTATCCGGTTTGACCCCATGGAGACGAGCTGGAAGGACACGGGTATTGTTCATGACCAAAGCATCCCCTGGTTCTAATTCATTGATAATGGCGTCAAAATGCTGGTCTTCCATCTGACCTGTTTGTCGATTGAGGATTAGTAGTTTTGAGGCATCGCGCTTCTCTAGTGGGGTTTGCGCAATTAACTCCTCGGGGAGGTGGAAATCAAAGTCATTCGTGTTCATGTTCTCTCCTTGTATCTAAATTCTTCTATTTCTTACATTTAACCTTCCCCATTATATCATGAAATAAGAGTGAAACAAAGGAAATCACTAGCCGAATTTTAAAGGGATGAAGGTAAAAAATCCTTTTCTAACATCAAGAAAGCGCTTGACAAAAATTGGTCTATACCATATAATAAATATAAGAAATAAGCGGAGGATTTATCATGAAAGTTATTGAAGTAGCTAATCAAATCGAAGGAGGGCAGGTTGCTTTTGACCTGCTAAAAGAAAAGTTAGAGCAGGGTGCCAAAACTCTGGGGCTTGCGACTGGAAGCAGTCCACTTGAATTTTATAAATTAATTCGGGAGAGTGACCTGGATTTCTCAGATATGGTCAGTGTCAACTTGGATGAGTATGTCGGCTTGACGGGAGAAGATCCTCAATCCTATCGTTACTTTATGCAGGAAAATTTATTCAATGAGAAGCCGTTTAAAGTTAGCTATCTTCCAAAAGGAAACGAAGATACTGCAGAAGAAGAAACAGCCCATTACAATGAAATTTTGGCCCAACATCCAGTAGATCTGCAAATTCTAGGGATTGGTCGCAACGGCCACATTGGTTTTAACGAACCAGGTACACCATTTGATAGCCAAACGCATTTGGTCCATTTGGATCAATCAACGATTGAAGCCAACTCTCGCTTCTTTGAAAAAATCGAAGACGTTCCAACTCAAGCCATCTCTATGGGGATTGCAAACATTCTCGCGGCTAAATCCATCATTCTCTTTGCATATGGAGAATCAAAGGCGCAAGCAATCGCAGGAACGGTTAATGGTCCAAAAACAGAGAGTTTACCAGCGAGTGCCCTTCAAGGTCATCCAGATGTCGTGATTATTGCAGACCAAGCAGCCTTGAGCCTACTGTAACCAGTTGAAACAGAGAGACCTATCTGAAATATCCTGAAAGATAGGTTTTTTTATAGATTGAAGTATGGTACAATAAGATAAAATTCTATATTTGAGGAAAATATATTTTGAAAAAGAAGTTGCTCGTTTTAGGAATCGTCATTCTATCTCTACTCCGCCCTCTGTCGATCGCGGCGGATGAGCTAGTGGATATGGCGCAAAAAATGTATCCCAATGATCATGTGCAGGCCTATAACCGACCAAGGTCTTCTCTCGTCATCGATGCGAATACCGGTGATGTTTTGTGGAGAGACAATATTGATGAAGTGCGGGATCCAGCAAGTATGAGTAAGCTCATGACTCTGTATCTGCTCTTCGAAACCATGAAAGAGGGAAAAATTACCAAAGATACGGTTGTCACTGCAACAGCTGCGGATCAATCCATGTCAAAAATCTATGAGATTTCCAACAATAACATCGTTGCAGGTGTGGACTATACGGTCTCTGAATTGATTACCATGACGGCTGTTCCATCTTCCAATGTGGCTACGATTATGTTGGCCAATCTCCTTTCTAACCACGATGCTGACGCTTTTATTCAGCGGATGAACGAAAAGTCCAAGGAGTTGGGGATGACCAATACCATTTGGAACAATCCTAGTGGAGCGGCCATTTCAACCTTCCAAGGTTTGTATACCAGTTATAACTATCCAAATGATGCAGCCAACCAGACAACTGCAAGAGATTTGGCGATTCTCGTCTATCATTTCGTGAAAGAATATCCAGAGATCCTTAGTTATACCAATCAGGCTAAGGTGACCGTGAAACAAGGAACGCCTTATGAGGAGACTTTTGATACCTATAACTATTCCTTGCCAGGAGCTAGATATGCTCTTGAAGGAGTAGATGGTCTGAAGACAGGTTCGAGTCCACGTGGTGCTTTTAACTATATCGCAACCGCTAAACGGGGGGAGCAACGAATTATCTCCGTAGTCATGGGTGTTGGTGATTGGTCCGACCAGGATGGTGAATACTATCGACATCCATTTGGTAATGCCTTGATTGAAAAGGCTTTTGCAGATTATAGTTATAAGAAGTTGTTGGACAAGGGTGTTCAGACGATCGATGGAAAGACCTACACCCTAGATCAACCTTTCTATGCCACGGTCAAAAAGGGAGAAGAGGATCCGAAACTCGTTGTCAAAGATGGACAGGTTGAAGCGGATTCAGGCTTGGTGACCCTATCAGAAAAGATTTCTGATGGACTTCCAGTCAAAGAAGGAGCAGTGAATCAATCGGATTCCCAAAGTACTGCGTCCCCAGCAAGAGAGAAATCCTTCCATTTTCCTCTTGAAATCCTGGTTATTCTGATTCCAATTTTCATTCTTGCGATGATTCTGTATATAGAAAGAGCCCATCGCAAAGGACGTGCGCGCAAGGCTCAGGATCACTACAAAAAATAACTGATCAAAACTCAACTGAAATCCAGTTGGGTTTTGTCATTGCCTTTTATTTCTCAAATTGAAAGGAAACTTATGAAAGCATTTCGAAATTCCTATCCTGCTTATTTATTTTTATATAGTTTTTACTTCATGTCGACTGCCCTCTTTACGACTTTGATTTCTGTCTATCTGATAGGCCAGCAGTATTCAGCCAGTCAGGTCTCTAATTTGGTATCGACTGCCTTTTTCCTATCCATGCTTACCCAGCCCTTGTTTGGTTATATCAATGAACGGTTTGGTATTGTTAAAATAACGACCTTGAGCTTAGGAGTCCTCATGGCAGGAGTGGGTGGCTTTATCTGGGCCCCTAACTTCTTTTGGTTGACGATTTTTTATGGCTTGGTATTACTGTGTCTAAATGGGACGGCTCCCATGATGGAGATTTTAGCTACCCAGAGTCCCTATGCTTTTGGAAAAATCCGCGTTTGGGGGACGCTAGGGTATGCGGCTGGAGCCCACCTAGTTGGTTGGCTCTATGCTCATCTTAGCCCCCAGTCTGTATACTATTGTGTATTGGTTACGATCCTTCTTAGTTTCTTCAGTTTAGGGGCTATCCGTATCTTCAGGACCAATCGGGTACAGAAAGAAGCTGTCTCGATCCGTCCTTTGCTCCATAATGGACCCTATCTCTTTTTCCTACTACTAATGGGGCTTGTGTCGGGTGTGGGCAATATCGGCCATACCTATATTCCAGCTCTTTTAATGGATAGTGGGCTCCCTGTTCAGATAGCTTCTACAGTTGTGGCTATATCTGTCGTTGTAGAAGCGCCCCTCATCTTTTTCTCGGATCGTTTTATGGACCATTGGCCCTTACGTTTACTAATTTTGCTTCCTGTGGGGATTCTCTTGCTCCAGTATTTCATCTATGCTCTTCCGAGTCCGGTCTTCTTAAAAGTGATGGTCACCCTCTTGGCTAAGCATACGACAGGGATGGTCTTGATCATGGTCTCCTTGCGTTTTATCTCCCAACAGGTGGATAAAAAAGATCTAGTCTTAGCCATGGCTCTTGTGCAAGGAGTCCGCTATCTTGGTACCATTCTCTTGCAACCGCTAGCAGCTTTCTTTGTGGATCACGGAGGATTTTCAATGATGAGTTACTTCTTGGTGGCTGTCCTGGTCCTCGTCCTTCTACTAAGTCTCTTTTTAAAGATGCCAAAAGGTAAATCTCCAGGTCTCTTTGGGAACACGAAGGAGTAAAAAGTTTAGGAAATAGAGTTTGTGAATAGCAGGACTTATGCTATAATGAAGAACGATGATGTTTATGAAAGAAATGAGAGAGAATGAAGTTTAAACGTGCCTTATTTGCGACACTTTCCCTTGGTTGCCTATGTTTTTCAATGCTAGCAAAGGCGGATGATCTTTATCAACAGGAAGATATCATGTCGATCACAGAAAAATCAGGGACTTCGGTGGATGAATTTTTCCGTCCCAAGGCTGATATTGTCGTTGATGCTCACACAGGAGCGATTGTTTATGGAGATAATATTGATGCTCCTCGTGACTCCGGCAGTATGGCTAAATTGATGTCCGTCTACGTGCTTCTGAGAGCTATTAAAGAAGGGCAGCTGGATTATGATACCATGATTACCGCGACAGATGCGGATGTAATCATTTCTCAAAACCAGAAGTTGAGCAATAGTCCCATTGTGGCGGGTGCTCAATACAAGGTATCGACCCTCCTAAATATGATTTTTGTTCCTTCATCTAGTGCGGCTACCATCATGATTGCCAATAAGGTGTCTGGAGGAGATCCAGATAAATTCTTGGATTTAATGAACCAGCGGGCCCAGGAAATTGGAATGAGCAATACCAAGTGGAACAATCCTAATGGTGCCCCAACTGCAGTCCTAGATGGCTACTATAATCCGACCCGCTATGATCAAAATGCCATTAACCAAACAACAGCAAGAGATATGTCTATTTTGGCCTATCATATAGTTAACGAGTTCCCTGAAATCCTCAACTATACTAAAAATGCCAAGATAACCCTCTTCCAAGGGACAAATTATGAAGAAACCCATGAAAATTATAATTATTCTTTGGAAGGTGGAAGGTATTCTCTAAAGGGAGCGGATGGCCTAAAAACCGGCTCTAGTCCGACAGCAGATTATAATTACACCTTGACGGTTAATCGCGGAAATCAGCGATTTGTTCAAGTCATTATGGGAGTTGGGCATTACGATGTGGAAATTGCAGAGAGCCTGCGCCACGTCATTGGAAATGCCCTGATTGAAAGACTCTATCAGGATTATGAGTACAAAGAGGTCCTACCTGCGGGGGATCACACGATTCAGGGGCAAACCTATCACTTAGACAAACCCTTCTATGCTACAGTGAAAAGAGGGACCAATCCAGAGATCAGTGTTAAAAATGGCCAACTACAAATTGCCAATGGTTTGCAAACTCTTTCTCCGTCTATTCAGCAAACACAGTCTGTAACCGCAGTACAAGGGGCTCATCAGAAGTCCACTAGCACGCGTCAAAAAGGCTGGGATCCAATGTGGCTCTGTTGCTTCCTTCCTTTTATTTTCTTAAGAATTTTCTTTAGCGTGAGATATAAGAGAAAATAAAAAGATTTCCGTATTTGGAAATCTTAAATTGAAGAAATTATATTCCTAGAAACTTCCATAGGTGAGTACGGACGTCATGGAACTTCGAAGAAGTTCCATGACTAATTAAGATATAAAGGGCGTCTGCGGATAAAGTCAAAATAGGAAGTTTGACGCAGAATCTTTGGATTCTAGGAGAACTTATCTTTTTGACACAATCCGCAGCCCGTGTTCAATTAGTTTTGGATCTAAGGCTCCAAAACTCCCGAGCTTGATGCTAAAATGGTAGTGGAAGGTTAAAAAGGAGAGAGTGAATGAAAAAAATACTATTATCGACGCTTCCTTTACTGGGAGTGATGGGGCTAGTAGCCTGCTCAAATCAAGAAGGAACCTCGTCCAGTGAAAAGTCAGTTCAGGGAACAGCCCAGTCTTCTAGGGCCTCTCAGAGCAAGAAAGTGACCAGTTTGAAAGGATCCTCAGAATCTCCTTTTGTTTTGTATACTGATGAGGAACTTGAAAATACCAGAACCGTTGGGGATTTTAAAGCTCTCTATGCTTTGATGATGGACCGAACAGTTGCTCATTCGGAGGAAGCAGGAGCATCACTCACGGGCTCTGCAAAAGAGACCTATGAGACTTATCTGAAAAACTTGAAGGAGAAAATGGAAACGAGCAAGGCCCGCTTTAATGAATCCATGGATACGATAGGGTCCGAAGACACCGAAGTTCCGGATGCTACTCGTGCAACCATTGTTGAAAAATTTGAAACGGCTCGAGAACAAGCTGAAGCATCTGAAAATGGGACCGCTCCATCATCGAAAACTCCAGATCCAGCATCAGACGAGAATTCGGGTGAGTCAGATCAATAGGTGAGAGACGTTCTTAAACGTATCGTCAAGGATAGATGAGCAGTTGCTTTACATGTAAGAATGATCATATCTAAACAAGGAGCTTGGCTCCTTTTTTTCTTTCTCTACTATATGAGTGTCTTCGGTTACGAATTATATAAGTGGAGGTGATGACATGTTTATTGCGACTGATGCAAAGCAACAGCGTTGGAATTGTTTGGAGAAGATCCCGATGAAAAAGGATGGTCCCTTTTTCTGTCTCTTGTGTGGAAAGGAAGTTCGATTAAAGAAAGGGCCTGTGATGCGTCCTCATTTTGCTCACGTTAGCCTAGAGGCTTGCCCCTTTCATCATGAGACGGAGAGTCCAGAGCATTTGGAGTTAAAGTTGGGGCTTTATCAATGGGCCAAGCAAAACACCCAAGCTGAAGTGGAAAGTCCTTTGCAGGCACTCCAACAGATTGCGGATGTTCTCCTTCCAGATCAAAAGATTGCCTTAGAAGTTCAATGTAGTTCCTTGTCTATGGACCGTTTAAAAGAACGGAGCGATACCTATCGCAAGCATGGCTATCAGGTCTATTGGTTGTTGGGGAAGAACTTATGGCTCAAGAAAAGCTTGTCTGCTCTGCAAGAAGGTTTTGTCTATTTTAGTCAAAATAGGGGCTTTCATCTCTGGGAGTTAGACCTAGAGAAGCAGGAAATTCGTCTCCACTATCTCATTCATCAAGACTTACGAGGGCGTCTTCATTATCGGACTCAACATTTTCCTTTTTATGAAGGGAATTTGTTAGAAGTTTTGCGGACGCCTTATGCCCAACAAAGCTTGCAACAAATGACAGTCCCTCTAGACAGACAGTTTAAGGACTATCTTCGTCAACAGCTATATTACCGTCATCCTAAATTTATGGCCCTTCAGGAACAACTCTATCTGAAAGGAAAGCATCTCCTGGAATTGGACTTGGAAGCCTTTTATCCCCTTTGTCGGCCACTGAAGTCTTCCCATTTTATCCAGATTAGGGGAGATTGGAGAAGCTATTACCAGAACTTTATGACCTACTATCGTCGAACTGGAATGAAAGCGACGCAGACTCTCTATTCCCCTCGTTTTTATCAGAATGGGAAAGCGTAAATTTCCGTGAATCAAATACCCCCAAATGGTAATATATGTGATAAAATAGAAACATTGGAGGATTTTTGTAATGGTAAAACAACGAAATGAAATTGATGAAAAATACCAATGGGATTTGTCGACCATTTTTGCGACAGACCAAGCTTGGGAAGAAGAAGCAACTGCTTTAGCTGCAGCGATTAAAGATGCTGCCCATTTTGCAGGCTCTTTATTGTCTTCTCCAGCTAACTTATTAGAAACAACAGAAGTTTATTTGGACTTGAGCCGTCGTTTGGAGAAGGTCTATGTCTACGCTCATATGAAGAATGACCAGGATACACGCGTAGCCAAATACCAAGAATTCCAATCAAAAGCAATGTCTCTTTACAGCCTTTTAGGGGAGACCTTTGCCTTCTACGAACCAGAATTTATGGAGATCACCGAAGAGCAATATGCCAACTTCTTGAAAGAAGTCCCTGCCTTAGAAGCTTATGCTCATTACTTTGACAAATTGCTCAAAACCAAAGAGCATGTCCTTTCTCAAAAAGAAGAAGAGTTGTTAGCAGGAGCGGGTGAAATCTTTGCTGCTGCGGGTGAAACCTTTGAGATTTTGGACAATGCCGATATCGTCTTCCCAATGGTGAAAGATGACCAAGGTCAAGAAGTGCAGTTGACTCATGGAAACTATATTTCTTTGGTAGAGTCGAAGGATCGCCAAGTCCGTAAGGAAGCTTACCAAGCCTTGTATGGTGTCTACGAACAGTACCAACATACTTATGCCAAGACCCTTCAGACCAACGTCAAGGTCCACAATTACAATGCAAAGGTTCGCAAATTCTCAAGCGCGCGTGAAGCAGCTCTTTCTGCTAACTTTATCCCAGAGAGCGTCTATGACAGTTTGGTAGAAGCGGTGAACAAGCATTTGCCACTCTTGCAACGTTACGTGGAACTTCGCTCAAAAATCTTGGGAATTGAAGATTTGAAGATGTATGATGTCTACACACCATTGTCTTCTACTGACTACAAGTTCACTTACGAAGAAGCCCTTGCCAAATCTGAGCAGGCTTTGGCGGTGCTTGGTGATGATTACCTATCCCGCGTGAAGCGCGCCTTTACCGAACGTTGGATCGACGTCCATGTCAACCAAGGGAAACGCTCAGGTGCCTATTCAGGTGGATCGTATGATACCAATGCCTTTATGTTGTTGAACTGGCAGGATACATTGGACAATCTCTTTACCTTGGTGCATGAGACCGGCCACAGTATGCATTCTAGCTATACTCGTGAGACTCAGCCTTATGTCTATGGGGATTATTCTATCTTCCTTGCTGAGATTGCTTCCACAACCAATGAAAATATCTTGACTGAGCAATTGTTGGCAGAAGTAGAAGATGATGAAACCCGTTTTGCTATTCTCAACCACTTCTTGGATGGTTTCCGTGGTACAGTCTTCCGTCAAACCCAGTTTGCTGAGTTTGAGCATGCCATTCATAAAGCAGATCAAGAAGGACAAGTCTTGACCAGCGAATTCTTGAATGAGCTCTATGCGGACTTGAACGAGAAATACTATGGTCTTTCTAAAGAAGACAATCCAGAAATCCAATACGAATGGGCTCGTATTCCTCATTTCTACTATAACTACTATGTTTTCCAATATTCAACTGGTTTTGCGGCAGCCTCTGCCTTGGCTGAGAAAATCGTTCATGGAACACAGGAAGATAAGGACAAATACCTAGAGTATTTGAAGGCTGGAAATTCGGATTACCCACTCAACGTGATCCGCAAGGCGGGTGTGGATATGGAAAAAGAAGACTACCTCAATGCCGCCTTTGAAGTCTTTGAACGTCGTCTCAATGAATTTGAGGCTCTCGTTGAAAAATTAGGATTGGCCTAAGATGGTAGAGTCTTACAGTAAAAATGCCAACCACAATATGCGCCGCCCAGTTGTCAAGGAGGAAATTGTCTCCTTCATGCGGGAGCGCCAAGCGCCGGTAACGGATGCTTTAAAGGAGCTAGAAGAATTTGCTCGTCGGGAGAATATTCCCATCATCCCTCATGAAACGGTTGCTTTCTTCCGTCTCTTTTTGCAGACCATGCAACCCAAGTCGATCTTAGAAATCGGGACGGCGATTGGTTTTTCAGCCCTCTTGATGGCGGAGCAAGTGCCGGATGCAAAGATTATGACCATTGATCGCAACGAGGAAATGATTGGTTTTGCCAAGGAAAACTTTGCACGTTTTGACCAGCGCAAGCAAATCACCCTTTTAGAGGGTGATGCGGTGGACCTGCTGGAGCATATCGAGCAACGCTTTGACTTGATTTTTATGGATTCGGCTAAATCCAAGTACATCGTCTTTCTCCCAGAAGTTCTCAAACGGTTGGAAGTTGGGGGAGTAGTCATTTTGGACGATATCTTCCAAGGAGGAGATGTGGCGCGTGATATTATGGAAGTTCGTCGTGGACAACGCACCATCTATCGAGGTTTGCAGCGTCTCTTTGATGCCACTTTGGACCATCCTGGCTTGACGACCAGTCTGATTCCCCTAGGAGACGGCATTCTTATGATTCGTAAAAATCAGGAAGAGATTTCTTTGCCGACAGAAGAGTAGCTTTTAGACTTATTTAAGTTATCTGCTTGAATTTGTGGTAAAATAGTAGCAGTGAATTTTAGAATGGAGAAATAAACATGAAGAAAAAATTTGTAGCTGGAGCGGTGACCCTTTTATCCGTTGTAACGCTAGCAGCTTGTGCAAAAGGTGGCAGTGACAAAGATATCGTCACAATGAAGGGTGACACGATCACTGTTGGTGATTTCTATGATGAAATCAAAAACAACCAAGGTGCACAACAATATCTTTTCCAAATGACCATTAATAAAGTCTTTGAAAAAGAATACGGCTCAAAAGTCTCAGACAAAGATGTTGAGAAAAAAGTTGATGAGCAGAAAAAACAATTGGGTGAATCCTTCAATAGCTACCTCACACAACAAGGGTTAACAGAAGAAACCAACAAACAACAAATCCGTAGTAACCTTTTGTTAGAGTATGCGGTTGACCAAGCTATTTCAAAAGAGTTGACAGACGAAGCTTATAAAAAAGCCTTTGAAACCTATACACCAGAAATCACTGCAAATGTGATCAAAGTGGATTCAGAAGAAAAAGCGAATGAAGTTCTTGCAAGTGTAAAAGCTGAAGGCGCTGACTTTGCACAAATTGCCAAAGAAAATTCTACAGATGCTAGCACCAAAGAAAAGGGTGGAGAAATCAAATTTGACTCTGGAACCACGACTGTTCCAACTCGTGTCAAGGAAGCAGCATCTAAGCTTGATGTAAATGGTATTTCAGATGTCGTTATTGATCCTGCTAGTCAAAAAAGCGCTGGTGCCTACTATATCGTTAAAGTAACTAAGAAGGAAGAAAAAGGATCTGACTGGAAGAAATACGAAAAACGCTTGAAAGAAATTCTGACGGCAGGACGTAAAAATGATGCCAACTTTATCCGTAGCATCATTGCCAAAGCAATGTCAAATGCCAATATCAAGGTCAAAGATGATGCCTTCAAGGCAACCTTCAACCAATACATGCAAAATATTGGTGCAACAACAGAAGGTAGCTCATCTTCTAAATAAGGATATTAGTTGACGAGCATTGTATTTATCTGTATAATGAGATAGTTGAGAATAAATCATTTAGAATCGGATGTAGAGAAGTGGCGGGGGTGCGAGCCATGGAAGAGAAATGATTTTGCTACTCAATAGAACAATTACATAATCGAATGAAGAATGACAAGTTCATTGAATGAAGGTGGTACCGCGGTTTTTCGCCCTTCGTTAGTGAGCTTGTCTTTTTTTCAGCATTTCTACCAGAGATCCTTTCTAATAAGAGAAAGGTTTTCATAAGGATTTGCAGGAGGAAACTGATGAAAAAGTATCTGGTCAAACAAAAGTTTCGACTTGGAGGGGAACGCTTTGATATCAAAAATGATCTGGGAATGGTAGAATACCAGGTAGAAGGTTCATTTTTGAAGATTCCTAAGACCTTTACGGTATTTGATGTGGAAGGCCAGAAGGTCAGCCATATCACGAAGAAGCCTTTTAGCCTCTTACCCCAATTCACTGTAGAATTAGCGGATGGCTCCATTTTTTTCATCCGTAAAAAACTAACCTTACTCCGTGATAAATACGATATTTCTAATTTAGGACTACGCATCGAAGGCAATATCTGGGATTTGGATTTCAAGTTATTGGATGATCGCGACCAGCTGGTTGCAGAGATTAGCAAGCAAGTCTTTACCTTGACGTCGACTTATCAGGTTTCCGTCTATAAAGAGGAATATGCCAATCTGGTGATTTCCTTGTGTCTTGCCATTGACTATGTAGAAATGATGGAAAATGGCTCCTAAGCCAATCAATAGAAAACAATAAATAGAGGAGAAAACATGAAACAATTATCTAGTGCACAAGTCCGCCAAATGTGGCTTGATTTCTGGGCGACCAAAGGTCACTCAGTAGAACCATCTGTTAGCTTGGTTCCAGTAAACGATCCAACCCTATTGTGGATTAACTCAGGGGTCGCAACCCTTAAGAAATACTTTGATGGAACTATCATCCCTGAAAACCCACGGATTACCAATGCGCAAAAGGCTATCCGTACCAACGATATCGAAAACGTCGGGAAGACTGCTCGTCACCATACTATGTTTGAAATGCTGGGGAACTTCTCAATCGGTGATTACTTCCGTGACGAAGCTATTACATGGGCATATGAGCTTTTGACAAGTCCTGAGTGGTTTGACTTCCCTAAAGACAAACTTTACATGACTTATTATCCAGATGACAAGGATTCATATAATCGCTGGATTGAAGTGGGAGTAGACCCAAGTCACTTGATCCCAATCGAAGACAACTTCTGGGAAATCGGTGCTGGACCTTCTGGACCTGATACAGAAATCTTCTTTGACCGTGGAGAAGCATTTGACCCAGAAAATATCGGTCTTCGTCTGCTTGCAGAAGATATCGAAAACGACCGTTACATCGAAATCTGGAACATTGTATTGTCACAATTTAACGCTGACCCTGCGGTTCCTCGTAGCGAGTACAAAGAATTGCCACACAAAAATATTGATACGGGCGCTGGTTTGGAGCGTTTGGTGGCAGTTATCCAAGGGGCTAAGACCAACTTTGAAACAGACCTCTTCATGCCGATCATTCGTGAGGTTGAGAAGTTGTCTGGTAAGGTCTACGACCAAGATGGCGACAATATGAGCTTCAAGGTGATTGCTGACCACATCCGTTCGCTCTCATTTGCCATCGGTGATGGTGCCCTTCCTGGAAATGAAGGTCGTGGTTATGTCCTTCGTCGTCTCCTCCGTCGTGCTTCCATGCACGGTCAAAAATTGGGCATCAACGAACCTTTCCTTTACAAATTAGTTCCAACTGTTGGAAAAATTATGGAAAGCTACTACCCAGAAGTCCTTGAAAAACGTGACTTTATCGAAAAAATCGTCAAGAGCGAAGAAGAGTCATTTGCTCGTACCCTTCACTCAGGTCAACACTTTGCCCAAGGTATCGTAGCAGACTTGAAAGAAAAAGGGCAAACGGTCATTGCTGGTCAAGATGTCTTCAAACTCTATGATACATACGGATTCCCAGTGGAGTTGACAGAAGAAATCGCTGAAGAAGCTGGCATGACGGTAGACCGTGAAGGTTTTGAAGTAGCCATGAAGGAACAACAAGAGCGTGCGCGTGCATCTGCTGTCAAAGGAGGATCTATGGGGATGCAAAATGAAACCCTTCAAAACATTACAGTTGAGAGCATCTTTAACTACAATGCTAGCCAATTGTCTTCTAAGTTAGTGGCTATCGTAGCAGACAATGCTGAAGTAGAAGCTGTTTCAGAAGGAACTGCATCACTAATCTTTGCAGAAACACCATTCTACGCTGAAATGGGTGGACAGGTTGCGGACCACGGTCAAATCTTGGATGCTGCAGGAAATGTCGTAGCGACTGTAACAGATGTACAAAAAGCACCAAATGGCCAACCACTTCATACCGTTGAAGTTCTTGCGCCACTTGCTTTGAACCAAGAATACACTTTGGCCATCGATAGCAATCGTCGTCACCGTGTCATGAAGAACCACACAGCCACTCACTTGCTCCATGCAGCTCTTCATAATATTCTTGGCCACCATGCTACTCAAGCAGGATCACTTAATGAAGTGGAATTCCTACGCTTTGACTTCACTCACTTCCAAGCTGTGACTCCAGAAGAGTTGCGTGCTATTGAGCAACAAGTCAATGAGAAGATCTGGGAAGCCATTGCAGTCAAGACTGTTGAGACAGACATTGACACCGCTAAAGAAATGGGAGCTATGGCCCTCTTTGGTGAGAAATACGGTAAGGAAGTTCGCGTTGTCACTATCGGGGACTACTCAGTGGAACTGTGTGGTGGTACCCACGTTGGCAATACTTCTGAGATTGGTCTCTTCAAGATTGTCAAAGAAGAAGGTATCGGATCAGGAACTCGTCGTATCTTGGCAGTAACTGGTAAGGAAGCCTTTGAAGCCTATCGTGAACAAGAAGACGCTCTGAAAGCCGTCGCAGCAACCTTGAAAGCACCTCAACTCAAGGAAGTTCCTCATAAGGTTGAAGGACTTCAAGAGCAACTTCGTCAATTGCAAAAAGAAAATGCAGAATTGAAGGAAAAAGCAACAGTAGCGGCAGCAGGTGATGTCTTCAAGAATGTTCAAGAAGCAAATGGACACCGTTACATTGCCAGCCAAGTTTCAGTTTCAGATGCAGGTGCTCTTCGTACCTTTGCGGATAACTGGAAACAAAAAGATTACTCTGACGTCCTTGTTCTTGTCGCAGCAATCGGTGACAAGGTCAATCTTCTCGTAGCCAGCAAGACAAAAGACATCCACGCAGGTAACGTGGTCAAAGAATTGGCTCCAATCGTCGATGGACGTGGTGGTGGTAAACCAGACATGGCCATGGCAGGAGGAAGCAACCAAGCGAAAATCCAAGACTTGTTGGATGCCGTAGCAGGTAAATTGTAAGAATCGAAGAGGTTGGATGTTTGTCCAACCTCTTTTTTCAAAAAGGAATTGGCTCCAATCAGAAAAAGATTGCAACAACCTTTCCGTTTGGAAAGGTTTCAGATTGAAGATAAAGTCTTTTAAAAAACTTTCCTTAGGTGAGTACGGACGTCAACGAACTTCTATGAAGTTCCATGACTTAGTTTTGAGCCTCTTCGCTCTTTAATTTCAGGGCTCAGGCTAAAACAGTTTCCCAAACTGTTTTACTCTCAAAACTCCCGAGTGCTAGATACAAGAGTGTTTCTAGCACTTTTCTCACGGCGAAAAGTTTTTAATATTCTTTAATGGTTAAAAAAATAAAAGTCCTTTTTTGAAAATCATTTATCTGTTTTATATAAAACAATAGTTTGTTTACATTCAAAAACCTTTCCGTCTGGAAAGGTTTTTGTCTTATAGTCCGTAATTATAATCGTCATCCTGCATGGCTTCTACTTCACCGAGAAGGTAACCATTTCCGACTTGAGAGAAGAAGTCGTGGTTGGATGTTCCGGTTGAGATTCCGTTCATGACGATTGGGTTGACATCATCTGCTGAGTCTGGGAAAAGTGGATCTTGTCCCAAGTTCATGAGGGCTTTATTAGCATTGTAACGAAGGAAGGTTTTAACTTCCTCAGTCCAGCCAACACCGTCATAGAGGCTTTCTGTATAGCCCTCTTCGTTCTCGTAGAGGGTATAGAGCAGGTCGTACATCCATTCTTTGAGTTTTTCTTGCTCTTCTTCAGGCAATTCGTTAAAACCAAGTTGGAATTTGTAACCAATGTAGGTTCCGTGAACAGACTCATCACGAATGATCAACTTGATGATTTCAGCAACGTTGGCTAACTTGTTGTTTCCAAGATAGTAGAGGGGTGTGAAGAAACCAGAGTAGAAGAGGAAGGTTTCAAGGAAGACACTGGCGACTTTCTTTTCAAGAGGAGTCCCATTGAGGTAGATTTCATTGATGATTTCTGCCTTCTTTTGAAGGAAAGGATTGGTATTGGTCCATTCGAAAATCTCTTCGATTTCTGACTTGGTATTCAAGGTCGAAAAGATAGAAGAGTAAGACTTAGCATGGACAGATTCCATGAATTGGATGTTGTTAAAAACAGCTTCCTCATGCGGTGTACGGATGTCGGAACGAAGAGCCTGAACCCCTGTTTCAGATTGCATGGTATCAAGAAGCGTTAAACCACCAAAGACTTTTCCTACCAAGTCTTTTTCCTTGTTTGATAGTTTTCTCCAGTCATCAAGGTCATTTGACAAGGGGATACGAGTGTCGAGCCAGAATTGCTCCGTCAATTTTTCCCAAGTTGATTTGTCGATGACATCTTCGATGGCATTCCAGTTTATGGCTTTATAGTAAGTTTCCATGATAATCTCCTATGAACTAATTTTTAAAGTGACGAGATTTATATAACCAGTTTATATTCTTAAAACGATTATAAATATACATCTGTTGTGTAATATTAAATGGCTTATTTGATATTACATAATAGTTGGCAGTATTAATAGTAGCTTCATTGATATAGCGTAATTTTTCATTTGTCATTTTTACCCATAATTTATCAGAGCAATTCATTTCATTATTTTGAAATTCAAAACACAGATAGGGGGAAATAGGCATTAGGATTTGAAATCCATTGGGAATGTTTGGAGGTCCGAATGTTGAAACAACTGGATTATCACTAGTTAGAAAGCCATTGCCAATAGAAATATGAAAATTCATTTGTTTAGGCTTTTTAAAAAAACTGAGAAAACTCTCTAAATTTTTATCTTTTTTCATTACTTTATTAAAAATATTTATATTTTCTAGATTGTTCTTTATTTCAGTTAATTCAATTGGGAACTCCCGTGATTCTGAGAAATGATTAATAAAATTAGATACCAACCTTACTCTGCCAGAGTCAGTTCTGATTTCTTGGAGAAACATATATTTCCAGATTGTTTCAATTTCGCTTTGATTTAAGATACATGGTTTTCTTGATGATACGATATGTTCAACTATTTTAGAAATCTCTCCTTCAAATCTACTAAGCTTATTTTCAAGAATATTATCAACAATAATGCGATCATCTGATATTTTTTCTTCGTAGGTATATTTTTTGTAACATATACTTTCATAGTGGACATATTGTTCTATATTAGCGACACAATTATAAACATAAAACTTGCTTGTACTATCAGCAAAATGTTTAAGTAAGCTTCTTGGATAATAATGTTGTTTTTTGGTAACCATAAATAATCAAATCACACAGCTTTCACATTGGTTCGCGCCAACTTCTCCACCATCATCGGTAAAGGTGCGGACGTAGTAGATAGACTTGATTCCCTTATTAAAGGCATAGTTGCGAAGGATAGACAAGTCACGAGTGGTTTGTTTGTTTTCAGTTTTCCATTCGTAAAGGCCTTTTGGAATATCACTGCGCATGAAGAGAGTGAGTGAAAGTCCTTGGTCTACATGCTCAGTTGCGGCAGCATAAACATCGATGACTTTACGCATATCCATGTCGTAGGCAGAAGTGTAGTAAGGAATGGTATCTGTTGATAAACCAGCTGCAGGGTAGTAGATCTTCCCGATTTTCTTCTCTTGTCGTTCTTCAATCCGTTGTGTGATTGGGTGGATAGAAGCAGATACGTCATTGATGTAGCTGATGGAACCATTTGGTGCGACAGCCAAGCGGTTTTGGTGGTAAAGACCATCTGCCTTGACTTTATCACGAAGTTCTGCCCAGTCTTCTGCACTAGGAATAAAGATATCTTTAAAGAGCTCTTTGACGCGATCAGATTTTGGTACAAATTCTCCACTTGTGTACTTATCAAAGTAGCTACCGTTGGCATAGTCTGATTTTTCAAAGTTGTGGAAGGTAACGCCCCGTTCACGTGCGATGTTGTTTGATTCTACGAGAGTCCAGTAGTTCATGAGCATGAAGTAGATGCTAGTGAACTCGACAGATTCAGGTGATCCATATTCAATCAATTGTTGGGCAAGATAGCTGTGAAGTCCCATAGCGCCAAGACCAAAGGTATGCGCTTGGCTATTTCCGTGGTCAATTGTTGGAACAGCTACAATGTGAGAGCTATCTGTGACGAAGGTCAAGGCACGAACCATAGCTCGGATGGAACGACCAAAGTCAGGTGAGGTCATCATGTTAACCACGTTGGTTGAACCAAGGTTACATGAGACGTCAGTCCCCATTTTAATGAATTCTTGAGCATCGTTGATCAAGCTTGGCTCTTGAACCTGGAGGATCTCTGAACACAAGTTACTCATGATGATCTTGCCATCAACAGGGTTTGCCCGGTTAGCAGTATCGATGTTAACTACATATGGGTAACCAGATTCTTGTTGCAATTTAGAAATTTCAGTTTCCAAATCACGCGCCTTGATTTTTGTCTTGCGGATATTTGGATTAGCAACTAACTCATCGTATTTTTCAGTGATGTCGATGTAGTTAAATGGCACTCCGTATTCACGCTCTACAGAATATGGGCTGAAGAGATACATTTCTTCATTCTTACGAGCCAACTCGTAGAACTTGTCTGGCACGATGACACCAAGTGAAAGGGTCTTAACACGAACTTTTTCATCGGCATTTTCCTTCTTAGTAGAAAGGAAGGCGATAATATCTGGGTGGAAGACATTGAGGTAAACCACCCCAGCCCCTTGGCGTTGTCCCAATTGGTTAGAGTAAGAGAAGCTATCTTCGAAGAGTTTCATGACTGGTACGACCCCAGAAGCGGCTCCTTCATAGCCCTTGATCGGTGCGCCAGCTTCACGAAGGTTGCTGAGGGAGATTCCAACCCCACCACCGATACGAGACAGTTGAAGAGCTGAGTTGATAGAGCGTCCGATCGCATTCATGTCGTCGGTTACCTGGATCAAGAAACAAGAAACCAATTCCCCACGGCGAGCACGTCCAGCATTTAAGAAAGAAGGAGTAGCTGGTTGGTAGCGTTGGTGAATGATTTCATTTGCGATGTCTTTAGCAATTTCTTCATTTCCATCCGCAAAGTAGAGAGCATTGAAGAAGACGCGGTCTTCCATGCTTTCGAGATAGTATTCTCCATCATTTGTTTTCAGAGCATACTGGTTATAGAATTTATAGGCAGCCATGAAGGACTTGAATTGGAAGTTTTGGTCTTTGATAAATTGGGCCAATTCTTCCAAAAATTCAGGACGGTACTTCTGAATGAAGGCTGTTTCGATATAGTTGTGTTCAATAAGGTAGTTGATTTTATCCGTTATTGAATCAAAGGCCATGGTATTTGGCACAACATTCTCTTTGAAGAAAGCATCCAAGGCTTCTTTATCTTTATGAAGCATGATTTGACCGTTAACTGGACGGTTGATTTCATTATTAAGACGGAAGTAAGTTACGTCTTCAAGTGATTTTAATCCCATAATGTTCCTTTTTCTAATTCAAAAATAAAGGGGAGGCAAGCTCCCCTGTACAAGTAAAAGGGCTAGGGGAACACTGTAGTCGAGAACTACAGTAATCCATTCCCTAGACCAATCAGATCCTGTTTGATAGTTTTAAGATAATTTCTTGAGTTTAGCTGGTTGGAAGCCAGAAAAGACTTCATCTGCCGTTTGAATAACTGGTGCAGCGTTGAAACCAAGGTTCTTCACATGGTCTACAAACTCAGGTTGCTCATCTAGATTAATTTCACGGTATTCAACGTGATTGGTATCTAAAAAACGTTTGGTCATTTTACATTGAACACAATTATTTTTTGAATAAATTGTCACCATAATGTGATCTAACTCCTCTAAATTCATAAATCTGTATCTAGTATAAACAAAAGGTTTTTTCTTGTCAAGAGTTTTAACTAAATATTGTGCACATAAATTAACTATACCGAAGGATACCACAATATGTAGTATTGTAAGAATTAGTGAAAATTGAGGAAAACGTGATAAAATATAGGTTTTTTAAGTCAAAGGAATTCGGACCACTTTCCTAAAATTCTATATACTGTATCCCTGAAAGCAATTCAATTTATTTAATAGAAGAAAGTAAAAAAAAGTAGTTCAAAAGAAGAGAAAAATTGAGTGCTTCCTGTAAGTATTTTCAGTAAGTGTGTGATAAAAATCTTGAAAAATAATGAAGAAGATGATATAATAGCAAATTGTAAGGGTTATCACAGATAACTCAAAAACTAATTTTAAAAGGAGAGTCAAACTATGGCTTCTAAAGATTTCCACATCGTGGCAGAAACAGGTATCCACGCACGTCCAGCAACTTTGTTGGTTCAAACTGCTAGCAAATTTGCTTCAGATATTACTCTTGAATACAAAGGTAAATCAGTTAACTTGAAATCAATCATGGGTGTTATGAGCCTTGGTGTTGGTCAAGGAGCTGACGTTGTAATCTCAGCTGAAGGAGCTGACGCTGATGATGCTCTTGCAGCAATCGCTGAAACAATGGAAAAAGAAGGATTGGCATAAACATGACAGAAATGCTTAAAGGAATAGCAGCATCTGATGGTGTTGCCGTTGCTAAGGCATATCTACTTGTTCAACCCGACTTGTCATTTGATACAATCTCAGTTGAAGATACAAATGCAGAAGAAGCTCGTTTGGATGCAGCTCTTGAAGCTTCACAGAACGAGCTTTCTCTTATTCGGGAGAATGCAGTAGCGAGCCTTGGTGAGGAAGCGGCACAAGTATTTGATGCTCACATGATGGTCCTTTCTGACCCTGAAATGGTTGGTCAGATCAAGGAAACAATTCGCACGAAGAAGGTGAATGCTGAAGCTGGCTTGAAAGAAGTCACAGACATGTTTATCACCATCTTTGAAGGAATGGAAGATAACCCATACATGCAAGAACGAGCAGCAGATATTCGCGATGTGACCAAACGTGTTCTTGCAAACTTGCTTGGTAAGAAATTGCCAAACCCTGCAACCATCAATGAAGAAGCAATCGTGGTTGCGCATGACTTGACTCCATCCGATACCGCTCAATTGAACAAACAGTTCGTTAAAGCCTTTGTTACAAACATTGGTGGACGTACAAGTCACTCAGCTATCATGGCGCGTACACTTGAAATCGCAGCGGTTCTTGGTACAAACAACATTACAGATCTTGTAAAAGATGGTGATGTGTTGGCTGTATCTGGAATCACTGGTGAAGTAGTCATCAACCCAAGTGAAGAACAAATTGCAGCCTTTAAAGCAGCTGGTGAAGCTTACGCTAAACAAAAAGCTGAATGGGCTCTTTTGAAAG
>NZ_CAJPOU010000010.1 GCF_905372335.1 Streptococcus sp. A12 | reverse complement strand
GTCCGAATGTCAAACGCACTTCAGGTGCCTTCCTCATGGTTCGTGGATCTGAACGTTACTTGTTTGGAGACTGTGCGATTAACATCAGTCCGGATGCTGAAGGATTGGCAGAAATTGCCATCAACTCTGCTATCACAGCCAAGATGTTTGGCATCGATCCGAAAATCGCCATGTTGAGCTATTCAACTAAAGGTTCTGGTTTCGGTGAAAGTGTTGATAAAGTTGTTGAGGCAACAAAAATCGCTCATGATCTTCGCCCAGACCTTGAAATTGACGGGGAATTGCAATTTGACGCTGCCTTTGTACCAGAAACAGCAGCATTGAAAGCGCCAGGAAGTAAGGTGGCAGGACAAGCCAATGTCTTTATCTTCCCAGGTATTGAGGCAGGAAACATTGGGTACAAGATGGCAGAACGTCTTGGTGGCTTTGCCGCAGTAGGTCCTGTTTTGCAAGGGTTGAACAAACCAGTTAACGACCTCTCTCGCGGATGTAATGCAGATGACGTTTACAAATTGACCTTGATCACAGCAGCTCAAGCTGTGGAACAATAAGAATAATTGAAAGGCTTAGGAATTTCCTAAGCCTTTTTATGGTAGAGTCAGAATCTCTAAACTAGAACCCATTCTATGGTATACTAGGAATATGATGGATTTAAAAGACTATGGGATTAATATGTGGGAGGAGGAAAAAATTGCCTCTTTCCGAGAAAAGTTATTAGCCTGGTACGATGCCAATAAACGGGATCTCCCCTGGAGACGGACGAAAGATCCTTATAAAATATGGATCTCAGAGATTATGCTCCAGCAGACACGAGTGGATACCGTGATTCCCTATTATGAGCGTTTTTTGGATTGCTTTCCGACGATTGCAGATCTGGCTCAGGCTCCGGAAGAAAAGCTATTAAAAGCTTGGGAGGGCTTGGGCTATTACTCACGGGTCCGCAACATGCAGAAAGCTGCCCAGCAAATCATGGAGGACCATGAGGGTGTTTTCCCATCAAGCTATGAGGCTATCTCTCAACTCAAGGGAATTGGACCTTATACAGCTGGTGCTATAGCCAGTATTGCCTTTAGCTTGCCAGAGCCAGCAGTGGATGGCAATGTCATGCGAGTTTTAGCTCGTTTGTTTGAGGTAGACTACGATATCGGAATCCCGACTAATCGCAAGATTTTTCAGGCCATGATGGAAGTCTTGATTGATCCAGACCGCCCGGGTGATTTCAATCAGGCTTTGATGGATTTGGGCTCAGATATTGAATCCCCAGTCAATCCACGTCCGGAAGAGAGTCCTGTAAAAGAGTTTAGCGCGGCCTATCAGCATGGGACCATGGATCGCTATCCCATCAAGGCTCCAAAGAAGAAACCAGTACCCGTTTATTTAACAGCCTTTATTGTCAAGGATAGTCAAGGGCGCTACCTGCTGGAAAAAAATGAACGAGAAGGACTCTTGTCAGGCTTCTGGCATTTTCCCATGATTGAAGTGGATAGTCTATCTGAGAATCTGGGCCAATTGTCTCTATTGGATGAGAAAGAACAAGCAGAGGACAATCTAGAGATTCTCTCCTTTGAACAGGACTATGACTTGGTCATTGATTGGCAAGAGAGAACTTATCCCTTGGTCCAGCATGTCTTTTCGCATCGCAAGTGGCAGGTTCAAATCCGGTACGGATTGGTAAAAGAAGGAGAACAAGCAACCAGTGAATCGACTGTTTGGTTGCAACCAGAAGAATTTTCGGCCTATCCTTTTGCCAAACCTCAGCAGAAGATTTGGACGGCTTTTACAGAAAATGAAAATTAGCTAGAGAATAATCTCTAGCTAATTTTTTATAGATGAGCGATTGCTTTGATTTCTTCTTCTGACATGGATGAGTCGCAGCGAACGGTAACTTCACCGGCTTCGACATGTAAAAATCCAGGAACAGTAGGAATGCCATAGGTAGAGCGGAAGGCTTGCAAAGCATCAAGTTGACTTGGTTCTTCACTATTAATGAAGTAGATATGGGCTTTAGTTTCGGCTACTACCGTTGCTAATTTAGCAGCGAACTTACGGCAATATGGGCAAGTCTTACGTCCAATAAAGAAGGTTGCTGTTTCTTTTTGATCGATGGCTTCTTGCGCACGCGCAACAGTGGTTACTTCAAGATCTTTAATATCTTCTAAAAATTGTTCCATGAGATTACCTCGCTTTCTTATAAATCTAGTATGCCATAAAGGGCGAAAAAATGCTGTATTTTGATACGAAAAAAAGATGAGATTGGTTGATCTCATCTTTTGTGGTTGCTTATTTTACAAAGGCATTGATTTCAGCTTCGATGTTAGCAATTTTAGCTTGAGAATCTTCGTTGCTTTCACCAACAACGGCAATGTAGAACTTGATTTTTGGTTCTGTACCTGAAGGGCGAACGGCAATCCAAGAACCATCCTCAAGTGTGTATTTCAATACATCACTTGGAGGAGTTGTCAAGGCTGTTACAGTGCCATCAGCGGCAGTAGATGTTTGTGCTTTGAAGTCTTCAACGACAGCGATGGCAGTTCCATTGAATTCTTTTGGACCGTTTTCACGGAATTTCGCCATGATCGCTTTGATTTGCTCAGCACCGTCAACACCAGAAAGTGTAACAGAGATTGTCTTTTCAGCATAGTAGCCGTACTCTTTGTAGATTTCTTCGATACCGTCAGCAAGTGTCAAACCACGAGAGCGGTAGTAAGCAGCAAGCTCAGCAACGACAAGGACAGCTTGGATGGCATCTTTATCACGTACGAATGGCTTAATCAAGTAACCGAAGCTTTCTTCAAATCCCATCATGTAAGTGTGATTGTGTTTTTCTTCAAATTCTTGAATTTTTTCAGCGATAAATTTGAAACCAGTCAGAACGTTGAACATAGTTGCGCCGTAGCTTTCAGCAATCTTAGTTACCAAGTCAGTTGATACGATAGATTTGCAAAGGGCTGCATTTTTTGGAAGAGTACCAGCATTTTTATGGGCTTCCAAGATGTATTTAGCCATGATAGCACCGATTTGGTTACCTGAAAGGTTGAGATAGCTACCATCTTTTTGAAGGACTTCAACACCAACACGGTCAGCGTCAGGGTCAGTTGCGACAAGAACATCAGCGCCTACTTGGCGACCAAGTTCTTCAGCAAGAGCAAAGGCTGCTTGGCTTTCAGGGTTTGGAGATTTAACAGTTGAGAAGTCTGGATCTGGAGTTGCTTGAGCCTCAACGACCTGAACAGAGTCAAATCCTGCTTGAGCAAGAGCACGACGAGCCAACATTTCACCAGTACCATGAAGAGGAGTATAGACAATCTTCATGTCTTTACCAAATTCTTCAATCAAGGCAGGGTTGATGTTAACGTCTTTTACTTCTTTGAGGTATTCAGCATCAATAGCTTCACCGATGACTTCAATCAAACCAGATGCTTTTTCAGCTTCAACATCCGCAACTTCTACAGCGAATGGATTGTCGATGGCACGGATATAGGTTGTCAAAGCGTCCGCGTCGTGTGGAGGCATTTGACCACCATCTTCACCGTAAACCTTGTATCCGTTAAACGGAGCAGGGTTGTGGCTAGCAGTAATCATGATCCCTGCGAAGCAGTTGAGGTGACGAACAGCAAATGAAAGTTCTGGAGTTGGACGGAGACTTTCAAAGACATAGGATTTAATACCGTGTTTTGCAAGAACGGCTGCTGATTCAAAGGCAAATTCTGGAGAGAAGTGACGGCTATCGTAGGCAATGGCTACACCACGTTCTTTTTCTTTTCCACCTTTAGATTCAATCAAACGAGCCAAACCTTCGGTTGCTTGACGGACTACATAGATGTTAATACGGTTTGTACCCGCACCAATCAGTCCGCGCATACCTGCAGTACCGAATTCAAGGTTTGTGTAGAAGGCATCTTCCTTCGTTTTCTCATCCATGTTTTCCAAATCACGACGAAGGTAATCTGGTAAATCAGCGAAATCAGCCCATTTTTGGAAGTTTTCTTGATAAGTCATAGTGCAACTCCTTATTTCTATAAATTAATCGCTTACATTATAGCATTTTTTTTCTGAAAAAACTAGATTCAATAGCAATTGTTTTCAAATTTATATGCTGAGTGTCCACAAAAAAATCACACCTCCATTTGAAAAGTGTGATAATCGAAAATGACTTATAATGAATTCTTAACTTTTGAGAGAGGTGGGATGATCGCTAGTGTCAGAATGACTGTCGCAAGGACCTCAATCAATGAGTTGGTGGTTAAAACAGCGCCGAGGAAGGCTTGGATACCACCTGGATAATTTTTTGAAAAGAAGATGAAAATACCTGAAAGCACAAAGAAAGTGTTGGTGAAAGATCCAACAGCTGCAGCGATTGCCAGTCCGGACTTATTATGGATCAACTTGTACACAAAGTAAGGGGTGATCCCGATGAGGATACGGGGAACCAGTACGATGATCAGAGAGTATATGTTTCCTTTTTCAACAAAGGGACTGAATAAATAACTACTTGGTAGCTGAACGATGGTGTTGATGGTAAGGCTAAAGAGTCCCATCAAGAGTCCCAAGGTCCCACCAATACGAGGTCCATAAAGAATGGAGGCAATCACCACTGGAATATGAACGAAAGTCGGTGGAATTAGAAAGGGGAAGAATTGGAAGATCATGGTTGATGTAAAATGAATGGTCACCATGATAGCGAAGAAGATAGAAATTTGTGCAATGGATGAAGAAGATTTTCTCATGAGAGCGACTCCTGTATAGTAGTTAGAATGGTTTCGATGGAAGCTAAAGCGCCAGATCCCTGATCGCCACAAGCTAGTAAAGCTTCACGCGGTGGGATGATTTGGTAGCCGTAGCTTTTTAGAGTTTCAAGATTGTTTTGTGTAGCGGGGTGGTCCAACATCTTGGTATTCATAGCGGGTGCTAGGAATTTCTTCACCTCAGACGGGAGGGCCAAAGAAGTGCTTGTTACGATATTATCTGCAAAGCCGTGGGCTAATTTTGCAATGGTATTGGCACTAGCAGGTGCGACTAGAAAAAGATCGGCCTCTTTCCCCAAGTCAATATGTTGGATTTGTTTTGGATCCTCTTCTGTCATGACTTCTACCAGGACAGCTTGTTTGGAGAGGACTTGAAGTGTTAGAGGGGTAATAAAAGCTGTAGCTGCAGGAGTCATCAGAACCTTTACCTGGTGACCGAGCTTGGTCAATTGACTGGTGAGGTCTGCTGCCTTGTAGGCAGAAATGCTCCCAGTTACAGCCAGTAGTATATTCGCCATAGGTTTTATCCTTTGTTCCTAATGTGATGATAAATTTTTTGAGCAATATCCAATTTCGTTTCGGCTATTTGAGTAGCATCTTTCGTAACTAAGTAAGCACGATGTTTTCCGTCTTGAATTTCGCTTAAGTCATTGGCAACAATCATTTCTGCCTGATTTTTTTCGAGACTAGCACGAGCAACGGATAGGAGTTGATCCTGTGCTACATCAACCAGCAGTTTAAAGCCAATCAAGCGAATATTTGGATTCCACGTTTTTACTAAGGAAATCAACTTAGGATTTTTCTTCAAAAAGAGAACTTGGTAATCTTCCTCTGAAGAAATTTTCGATTCCTGGTTGGTTTGATGGAGAAATTGCTCTAAATTGCTAGCTTCTTTGACAGCCTGGAAACCTGACATATAGACAGGGCTGTAGTCAGAGACGGCCATAGCATGGATGAGCACCTGGTGAGTTGGAGTTTCTTTTTCAAGAACTGTTTGAAGTTCAGCGACATTTTTGATAAATATCTTTCTTAAATGAGGATGTTCTTTAGGCTGAACCGCAGTTGGAGTTGTTACCAGAGTCACAGAAAAACCTGCCTCTAAAAAACGTTCGGAAATGATTTTTCCAAGTTGACCAGTGGAATGGTTCGTAATCGAACGAACCTGATCGATCTTTTCACTCGTCCCACCGGAAGTAATCAAAATATTCATAGGCTTATTTTACAAGAATTTTATATTTTAGTAAAGCCAGGAACACGGCTCATACGATTGTTGGTCAAGGGGATGCAAAGGCGGTAGAGTAGACGATGAAGGGACTAATAGTTATTTCATATAGAAGGGTATAAGAAATTAGAATGAAGGCTGATAAGGTCCATTTTAAAGTCAAAAACCGAACGAATGGAAAAAGTTTGACATTAAAAATATATATCCTCGCAAAATTTCTGTATAATAGGATTATAAAATAGTGAGGAGATTCAGATGAAGACAGATATCGAGATTGCACAAAGTATTGAATTGAAACCAATCACAGATGTAGTAGAGAAATTGGGCATTCAATTTGATGACTTGGAACTCTATGGAAAGTACAAGGCAAAATTAACCTTTGACAAGATCCAAGCCGTTCAGAAGGAAGAACCAGGAAAACTCATCTTGGTAACAGCCATTAACCCGACTCCAGCTGGAGAAGGGAAGTCTACCATCACCATTGGTTTGGCAGATGCATTAAATAAAATTGGAAAACAAACCATGATTGCCATTCGCGAACCTTCTTTAGGTCCTGTTATGGGGATTAAAGGTGGTGCAGCTGGGGGAGGCTATGCTCAAGTACTCCCAATGGAGGATATTAACCTTCATTTCACGGGTGACATGCATGCCATTACAACAGCAAATAATGCTCTTTCAGCATTGATTGATAATCATTTGCATCAAGGAAATGAGCTAGGCATTGACCAACGTCGGATTATCTGGAAACGGGTAGTGGACTTGAATGACCGTGCTTTGCGACACGTATCGGTTGGTCTCGGTGGACCGCTCAATGGGATTCCTCGTGAAGACGGGTTTGATATCACCGTTGCTTCTGAGATTATGGCCATCCTTTGCTTGGCGACAGATATTGAAGACTTGAAACGTCGTTTGGCTAATATTGTGATCGGTTACCGCTATGATCGTAGTCCAGTTTATGTCCGTGATTTGGAAGTGGAAGGGGCGCTTGCCTTGATTCTGAAAGATGCAATCAAGCCAAACTTGGTCCAAACCATCTATGGAACTCCAGCCTTTGTTCATGGTGGACCTTTTGCTAATATTGCTCATGGATGTAATTCTGTTTTAGCTACCTCAACCGCTCTTCGTTTAGCCGATTACGTAGTGACAGAAGCAGGTTTTGGGGCGGATTTGGGAGCCGAAAAATTCTTGGATATCAAAACACCAAATCTTCCTGTTAGTCCATCTGCAGTGGTGATTGTCGCAACGATTCGTGCTTTGAAGATGAATGGTGGAGTTGCCAAAGATGCTCTTTCTGAAGAAAATGTAGAAGCTGTTCGTTCAGGTTTTGCGAACTTGGAGCGCCACGTAGAAAATATGCGTAAATTCGGAGTTCCTGTAGTAGTGGCTATTAATGAATTTGTCACAGATACAGAAGCTGAAATTGCAGCTCTGAAAGAACTCTGTGCTTCTATTCAAGTTCCTGTTGAATTGGCGAGCGTTTGGGCTGATGGTGCTGATGGAGGATTGGCCCTAGCAGAAACAGTAGTGGAGACACTTGAAACAAGTCCAGCCAACTACAATCGTCTTTATGATAATGACCTTTCTGTTGAAGAAAAGATCACTAAGATTGCCCAAGAAATTTATCGGGCCGACAATGTTGTCTTTGAGAAGAAAGCCAAAACTCAGATTGCTCAGATCGTGAAAAATGGCTGGGACAAGTTGCCAGTTTGTATGGCTAAGACCCAATATAGTTTCTCAGATGATCCAAGTCTCCTCGGGGCGCCGTCTGGTTTTGACATTACCATTCGCGAATTGGTACCTAAGACTGGTGCAGGCTTCATTGTTGCTTTGACAGGTGAAGTGATGACTATGCCTGGATTACCAAAACGTCCTGCTGCTTTGAACATGGATGTAGCAGAAGATGGTACTGCTTTAGGATTGTTCTAAAAAAATATATAGAGGTTGGCGGACAACCTCTATTTTTTTGCTTTTGGGGTATAATAGAGAGATAGAAAGCGAGAAGACCATGCTGAAGATAAGACCAGTCACACTTGAAGATGCTCCTGAACTTGTCAGGATTTATGCCCCTTATGTTGAGAAAACAGCCATCACTTTTGAATACCAGGTTCCGACGATTGAGGAATTTGAAGGGCGTATCGAAAAGATCCTTCAACGTTTTCCCTATTTAGTAGCTGAAGTAGACGGTCAAGTTCTTGCTTATGCCTATGCCTCAACCTATTATGATCGATCAGCATATGATTGGGTGGTGGAAGTATCTGTCTATGTAGATCAGGATTATCGTGGGCAAGGACTGGGTTCTCGTTTGTATGAGGCATTAGAGATCGAGTTAGATGTTGCGGTTCTTAGCTTGCATTACCCTGCCAAATCCAGCTAGTATTGCCCTCCATGAGAAACGAGGCTATGTGAAAGTTGCTCATTTTCCTAAAATTGGTTATAAATTTGACCAATGGCATGATATTGTCTGGATGCAAAAGACTATCGAAGGGCCTGTCAGGAAAATCTAGTAGAAACCACGACAATTGTAAATCATAATAGCTAATTATCCCTGCCTTTTGCTAATGTTAAAATGAAACTAGATGAATCGCTCAATGAAGGCAGATACTCACAATGTGCATACAGTTTATTGTAGAAGAGGAGTATTCATATGGATACAAAATTTCTTTTGAAACTGTTAGAAGACCAGGCTGATCCAGCGAAAGTCCCAGCTATGGAAGCTTATATGAAAAATAAATTCAGCTTTCTTGGCGTGCAAAAACCAATTCTCAAAAAGATTGAAAAAGATTTTTTTAAGCCTTTCATAAAGGATCCAATTGATTGGGCTTTTGTGGAAGAGTGTTGCCAGCAACCTTACCGTGAGTTTCAATATATTGTTATGGATTATCTGGATAAAAAGAAGAAAGAGCTTAGACCTGAAGATTTTCCAAAGCTAAAGGAATTGGCTCAAACCAAATCATGGTGGGACAGTATTGATCAGTTGGACCGCATCATAGGAGAGATTACTTTCACCTATCCAGAAACCAAGCAGGTTATGCTGGATTGGAGTAAGGATCAGGACTTTTGGTTGAGGCGGATTGCCATTGATCACCAGCTTATGAGGAAAGAAAAAACAGATACGGATTTGTTAGAAAAAGTGATCATCAATAATCTAGGTCAAAGCGAGTTCTTTATAAATTAGGCAATCGGCTGGAGTTTACGCAATTATTCCAAGGTTAATCCGGATTGGGTAGGGGCCTTTATCGACCGCTATCGAGATCAGTTATCTCCTTTGAGCATTCCAGAGGGAAGCAAGTACCTACCTTCTTGACAGTTTGTGGACGTTCATGGTACACTAAGTCTATGCGATGAGTCGATTGGCTCTTAGGAGCCTTTTGTGCTGAGGAGGTCTACATTCAATTGTAACGCAGGAGCGGACCTTGAACAGTTATGTGAACCGGCTGTTCTCATCGAAAGATGCCTCGATCCCTTACCTTTTGGTAGGGGATTTTTTATTTACTTAAGAATCCTTTATAAACTATAGCAATCGAATGTTGAATTGAATGCAAATTGCTCTTTTCATTTGTTAGGAAAAATAGTATAATAGATAAAATTCACAAATTTTTAGAAAATTCCGAAAGAGGTTTTATTATGGGATATACAGTTGCTGTTGTCGGTGCTACAGGTGCCGTTGGTGCACAAATGATCAAAATGTTGGAAGAATCAAGTCTTCCAATCGATAAGATTCGCTATCTAGCATCTGCGCGTTCAGCAGGGAAAGTCTTGCATTTCAAAGGGCAAGACGTGACCATTGAAGAAACAACTGAAGAGGTTTTTGCAGGAGTAGATATCGCTCTCTTCTCGGCTGGAGGATCAACTTCAGCAAAATACGCGCCATATGCTGTTAAAGCTGGTGCGGTCGTAGTAGATAATACTTCTTACTTCCGTCAAAACCCGGATGTGCCACTGGTTGTTCCTGAAGTAAATGCTCACGCGCTAGATACTCACAATGGTATTATTGCCTGCCCTAACTGTTCAACGATTCAAATGATGGTAGCTCTTGAACCAGTTCGTCAAAAATGGGGCTTGGACCGTATCATCG
Source organism: Streptococcus sp. A12 (assembly GCF_905372335.1). Taxonomy (GTDB): domain Bacteria; phylum Bacillota; class Bacilli; order Lactobacillales; family Streptococcaceae; genus Streptococcus. The sequence goes on along the minus strand of NZ_CAJPOU010000010.1, from coordinate 33,890 downwards.
TGTCTACTTACCAAGCTGTTTCAGGTGCTGGTATGGGAGCCATTCTTGAAACCCAACGTGAATTGCGTGAAGTATTGAATGATGGAGTGGATCCACGTGATTTGCATGCGGAAATCTTACCTTCAGGTGGCGATAAGAAACATTACCCAATTGCCTTTAACGCACTTCCTCAAATCGACGTCTTCACTGATAATGACTACACATATGAAGAAATGAAGATGACCAATGAAACAAAGAAAATCATGGAAGACGATAGCATCGCTGTCTCAGCAACATGTGTACGTATTCCAGTATTGTCAGCTCACTCAGAGTCTGTTTACATTGAAACCAAAGAAGTAGCTCCGATTGATGAAGTAAAAGCAGCAATTGCAGCTTTCCCAGGTGCAGTGTTGGAAGATGATGTGGCTCATCAAGTATACCCACAAGCTATCAATGCGGTTGGTTCTCGCGATACCTTTGTTGGTCGTATCCGTAAAGATTTGGATGCTGAAAAAGGGATTCACATGTGGGTGGTTTCTGATAACCTTCTTAAAGGAGCTGCTTGGAACTCTGTTCAAATTGCAGAAACCCTTCATGAACGTGGACTCGTGCGCCCAACAGCTGAGTTGAAGTTTGAGTTGAAATGATTCATTAACTAAATAAATTGTAAAGGGGACAGCTATCAACTTTTGGTGCTGTCCCTCTTCCCTATGGTTGTCCCAAAAAGGAGTATGTATGTCTTATCAAGAATTAAAAAATTGTAGAATGATCACTGCCTTTATCACTCCCTTCCATGAAGATGGTTCGATAAATTTCGAAGCCATTCCTCCACTCATCGAACATCTTTTGGCTCATCACACAGATGGGATTCTTTTAGCTGGTACCACAGCGGAAAGCCCAACTCTAACGCACGATGAAGAATTGGAACTTTTTGCAGCGGTCCAAAAGGTAGTCAACGGACGGGTTCCTTTGATTGCGGGTGTCGGAACCAATGAAACCCGAGATTCCATTGAGTTTGTAAAAGAAGTGGACCAATTTGGTGGTTTTGCTGCCGGATTAGCGATTGTCCCTTATTACAACAAACCTTCTCAAGAAGGTATGTACCAACATTTTAAGGCTATTGCTGACGCTTCTAACTTGCCAATCATAATCTATAACATTCCTGGGCGCGTGGTTGTCGAAATGACACCAGAAACCATGCTTCGTTTGGCAGAACATCCAAATATCATCGGGGTAAAAGAGTGTACAACCCTTGCCAATATGGCTTACCTAATTGAGCACAAGCCAGAGGAGTTCCTCATTTATACGGGAGAGGATGGAGATGCATTCCATGCCATGAACCTTGGGGCAGATGGTGTGATTTCAGTAGCTTCCCATACCAATGGGGATGAAATGCACGAAATGTTCCAAGCCATTGAGAATAATGATATTAAAAAAGCGGCGGCCATTCAGCGCCGATTTATCCCGAAAGTCAATGCTCTCTTCTCTTATCCAAGCCCAGCTCCAGTTAAAGCAGTTTTGAACTATATGGGCTTTGAAGCAGGGCCGACTCGTTTGCCATTGGTCCCAGCACCTGCTGAGGAAGCTAAGCGCATTATCAAGGTTGTAGTGGATGGAGATTATCATGCGACAAAAGAAATCATTACGGGAGTTCTTCGTCCGGATTATTGATGTTTTAGATTCTTGACAAATCCCCTATTTATTTAGATAATAGAAGTATATTGATGATCAAGGAGAATAAGATGGAAGTCATTAAACGTAGTGGTGAAGTTGTAGAATTTGATCCAGATAAAATCTATCAAGCTGTTTTGAAGGCAGCACAAACAGTCTATGTCTTGACCGATGATCTTCGCCAAAACTTGGCGCAAGTGACTAAAAAAGTTGTGATGGATTTGGAAGAAGCGAAAGTGGAACGTGCTACAATCAGCATGATTCAATCAATGGTTGAGCACCGTTTACTTGGTGCTGGTTATATTACCATTGCTGAACACTATATTTCTTATCGTTTGCAACGCGATTTGGAAAGAAGTGGTTATGGAGATCACATCGCTGTTCACTTGCACTTTGAACAAATTCGCTAAAATAAGAAACGAAGTTACAAATGTAGCTTCGTTTTTTTATGGCAAATATGGCAAAATGGGAAGCAGTTTTAAAAGAAAATACTGTATTTCATGGTATAATAGATAGGATTGAATGTTGAAAGGATTTCATATCATGGCGATTATTCAATGGTTTCCTGGACATATGTCCAAAGCTAGAAGACAAGTACAAGAAAATTTGAAATTTGTGGATTTTGTGACGGTTCTGGTGGACGCACGTTTGCCCTTATCTAGTCAAAATCCGATGTTGACAAAAATTGTTGGTGACAAGCCTAAGTTGATGATTCTGAACAAGGTAGACTTGGCCGATCCTGTCGCTACAAAAGAATGGCAGGAGTATTTTGAGTCACAAGGAATCAAAACTTTGGCTATTAACTCCAAAGAGCAATCTACGGTTAAGAAAGTCACAGATGCTGCTAAGTCTTTGATGGCCGATAAAATTGCCCGCCAGAAAGAACGGGGGATTCAAATCGAAACCCTTCGGACCATGATTATTGGGATTCCCAACGCTGGTAAATCAACGCTGATGAACCGCCTAGCAGGGAAAAAGATTGCGGTTGTTGGAAATAAACCAGGAGTGACCAAGGGGCAACAGTGGTTGAAAACCAATAAGGACCTCGAAATCTTGGATACCCCAGGGATTCTTTGGCCAAAATTTGAAGATGAAGATGTAGCTCTAAAATTAGCTTTAACGGGTGCCATTAAGGACCAGTTATTGCCAATGGATGAGGTGACTATTTTTGGTCTTGAGTATTTTAAATCCCATTACCCAAAAGAGTTACAAGAACGCTATAAGCAAATGGATTTGGAGCAGGAAGCGCCAGAAATCATCATGGAAATGACTCAACGCTTAGGCTTCCGAGATGATTATGATCGCTTCTACAGTTTGTTTGTCAAGGATGTACGTGATGGTCGTTTGGGTCGCTATACCCTTGATCGTGTAGGTGAAGTGGATGCCAACGATTAAAGAAATCAAAGAGTGTTTAGCAACGATTGATGAGCTAGATCATCCCTTATTTGAAGAGTTGATCCTTGATGGTCGAGCGGGCGTTCAAGCGGCTATCAGCAAACGAAAACGTGAACTCCAAAAACAAGTGGACGAAGACTTGCGTTTAGAAAAAATGCTAGCCTATGAGAAAGAACTTTATGCTCAAGGGATTCATCTTATTGCAGGTGTGGATGAAGTAGGGAGAGGCCCTTTGGCTGGCCCTGTCGTCGCAGCAGCCGTTATTCTGCCGGAAAATTGTAAGATTCCAGGTTTAAACGATAGTAAGAAAATTCCAAAATCGAAGCACTATGCTATTTATCAAGCGGTTTTAGACCAAGCTCTCTCTGTCGGGATTGGGATAAAAGATAATCAGGTCATTGATCAGGTTAATATTTATGAAGCAACCAAATTAGCCATGCTAGAGGCAATTCAAGAATTGGACCGACGACCTCAACACCTCTTGATTGATGCTATGAAATTGGATCTCCCTATTTCTCAGACATCCATCATCAAAGGAGATGCTAATTCTCTGTCTATCGCTGCGGCTTCTATTGTGGCGAAGGTGACACGAGATCAGATGATGGCAACCTATGACCAAGAGTATCCAGGTTATGATTTTGCTCAGAATGCGGGGTATGGGACAAGCAATCATCTTGAGGGCTTGGAAAAACATGGGGTCACCCCTATCCATCGCAGAAGCTTCGAACCCATTAAGTCCATGACGGATCTTGACTAGGAGGGAAGGAAATGCTCTTATCCTTTGACATTGGCGGAACCTTTATTAAATATGCCTTAGTGGATGAAGCCTATCAGGTGAGTGATTCCTCTAAAGTTCCAACACCAGCTACTATTGAGGAATTCTGGGAAGCTCTTGAGCGCGTGATTTGCTTGTTCCAGAATCGAATCACTGGGATCGCCATCTCTTGTCCGGGTGAAATCAATAGTCGACTGGGATTTATCTTCAAAGGTGGCCTCATTCCTTATTTAAGGAATATTCCTTTAGCTTCTCGTTTAAATAAGACTTTTCAAGTCCCTGTGACCATCCTCAACGATGGGGATGCTGCAGGCTTGGCAGAAGCACGAATTGGAAACCTCCAGAATTGTGACTGTGGTGCAACCTTTGTGTTAGGAACTGGGGTAGGCCTAGCCTTGACTTCCAATGGTTCCTTAATTTCTACCTGGAATCTCAAGGATTATCTTCGTTGGCCAAGCTTAGGTGAGAAGCAAGTGACTCCTGAACAAAAGCAATATCAGACCGAGATTTTGAGACATGGGATTTCCAGTTTGGTTCAAAATTTAGGCTCTGCAGTCAATTTTGTGGCTAATGCTAGTCGGCTCTTAGAATTACCAGAAGAAGATGGGATTCAAGTTTTTGAAGTCCTTGAAGCTGGTCATCATGAGGAATTGCAAGACTTATTTGCTTCTTATTGTCGGGAAATTGCGATCCTAATCTATAACCTTCAGTCTTTGGTTCGCCTTGAAAAAGTGACGATTGGTGGGGGAATTAGTAGTCAACCCCTTCTTTTAGAAGAGATTAACCATCAGTATAAAAGCCTGATGGAGGAAAGTGGGGAGCAACGATTTTCTTTAGTGGAGATTCAAGCAGCTCGTTACCACAACTCAAGTAATCTTTTGGGGGCAGTTTGTCATTTTAACATCTTAGAAAATCATTAAAAAGTTCTATTTTTAGAGCTTTTTTTGTTTTCTTTTACGAATATTATAAATAGATAGTAGAAAATGAGGTTTACAAATGAACAAATATGAACTTTATAAATTAAAGGTTGCTGGCCTGTCAAATTTACAGGTTTTTAACATTGTCAATTACTGGGAAATGAATGGGGAGTGGCCCTCTTTAGAATTAATGGCAAAAATTGCAGGTTGTCGCAATCAAACACTATTTATGGAACGGTATATCCGGATTGATGACAAGGTCTTGAGAGAAGAGTTCAAGGAGTTTGATTCGATTTCTATTATGGATCCGGAATATCCTGAAGAACTTCTCTGGATGCATAACCCACCTGTTTTGTTGTTTTACTCAGGCAATATTGATCTTCTTAAACAGCCAAAGATTGCGGTCGTAGGAAGTCGATCCTGTAGTCGTAACGGGATACAATCCGTCGAGAAAATCATTAACGAGTTAAATAATGAATTGATTGTGGTGAGCGGATTAGCCAAGGGAATTGATGCTGCAGCCCATTATGCTGCTATTCGAAATGGAGGAAAGACAATTGGAGTGATTGGGACTGGCTTAGATATCTTCTATCCTAGATCCAATAAACAATTGCAGAAGTACATGAGTGGGAACCATTTAGTGTTAACAGAATACGGTCCAGGCCAAGGTCCGCAAAAACATCATTATCCAGAACGTAATCGGATTATTGCTGGGCTTTCTAGAGCAGTGATTGTGGCGGAAGCGCGGATGCGGTCTGGAAGTCTGATTACCTGTGAGCGTGCTATGGAAGAAGGGCGAGATGTCTTTGCTATTCCTGGGTCGATCTTGGATGGACGTTCAGATGGCTGTCACCACCTCATTCAAGAAGGTGCAAAGCTGGTCACCAGTGGAAAAGATGTCCTAGATGAGTTTGAATTTTAAAATGAGTTTTCCTATAGGAGAACTTCACGGTTGACATCCCGAAAAAAATAGTTTACACTCTATGAGGTTTATTACAAAATAGAGGTAAAAAAGTGGCTACTAAAACAAAAAAGAAAACCACAACAACTAAAAAGAATTTAGTCATCGTGGAGTCTCCTGCGAAAGCGAAGACGATTGAAAAGTATCTTGGTAGAAATTATAAGGTCATGGCCAGCGTGGGTCATATTCGTGACTTGAAAAAATCTACCATGTCTATTGATTTTGAGAACAATTACGAACCAGAGTACATCAATATTCGCGGAAAAGGTCCTTTGATCAATGATTTGAAAAAAGAAGCTAAAAAAGCCAAACAAGTCTTTCTCGCAAGTGACCCGGACCGTGAAGGAGAAGCTATTTCTTGGCATTTGGCGCATATTCTTCAGTTGGATAAGGAAGATAAGAACCGCGTTGTTTTCAACGAAATTACCAAGGATGCGGTAAAAAATGCCTTTCAAGAACCCCGTAAGATTGATATGGATCTGGTAGATGCTCAACAAGCGCGCCGTGTCTTGGACCGGATTGTTGGGTACTCCATCTCACCAATTCTATGGAAAAAGGTGAAGAAGGGACTTTCGGCTGGTCGGGTGCAATCCGTTGCTCTTAAATTGATTATTGACCGGGAAGAAGAAATCAATGCCTTCCAACCAGAAGAATATTGGACAATTGATGGAACCTTTAAAAAGGGGATCAAGCAATTCCAAGCCAATTTCTATGGAATGAATGGCAAGAAGATGAAGCTTCAAAACCAGGAGGATGTGAAAGCCGTTCTTTCACATCTCGATGGGAAAGAGTATATCGTTGAAAAGGTAGAGAAGAAAGAGCGCAAACGCAATGCGCCGCTTCCTTACACAACTTCTTCCATGCAGATGGACGCAGCCAATAAGATTAACTTCCGTACTCGTAAGACCATGATGGTGGCCCAGCAATTGTACGAAGGTATCAATATTGGATCTGGTGTTCAAGGTTTGATCACGTATATGCGTACGGATTCGACTCGGATTAGTCCAGTCGCTCAAAATGAAGCAGCTAGTTTTATCGTTGATCGATTTGGAGACAAGTATTCTAAGCATGGTAGTCGGGTTAAGAATGCTTCTGGTGCTCAAGATGCCCACGAAGCCATTCGTCCTTCTAGCGTCTACAATACGCCTGAGAAAATTGCCAAGTATTTGGACAAGGATCAGCTCAAGCTCTACACCTTGATCTGGAATCGTTTTGTGGCTAGTCAGATGACAGCAGCTATTTTTGATACCATGAATGTCCGTTTAGGGCAAAATGGAGTTCAATATACAGCAAATGGAAGTCAGGTGAAGTTTGACGGCTATTTGGCGATCTACAATGATTCGGACAAGAATAAGATGCTACCGGACATGGAAGAAGGTGACACCGTCACTCAGGTCAACAGCAAACCTGAACAGCACTTTACCCAACCACCAGCTCGTTACTCTGAAGCGACTTTGATTAAGACTTTAGAAGAAAATGGAGTTGGTCGTCCTTCAACTTATGCACCGACCATTGAGACCATTCAAAAACGCTATTACGTGAAGCTTGTAGCCAAACGCTTCGAGCCAACCGAATTAGGAGAAATCGTCAATAAACTGATCGTTGAATTCTTCCCAGATATCGTCAATGTAACCTTTACCGCTGAGATGGAAGGGAAGTTGGATGATGTTGAACTCGGGAAAGAACAGTGGCAAAAGGTCATTGATTCCTTCTACCAACCCTTTAAAAAAGAAGTAGCCAAGGCTGAAGAAGAGATGGAGAAAATCCAAATCAAGGATGAGGCTGCTGGATTTGACTGTGAGGTTTGTGGAAGTCCGATGGTTATCAAGTTGGGTCGATTTGGTAAGTTCTTCGCTTGTAGCAATTTCCCTGATTGTCGCCATACGCAAGCTATCGTTAAGGAAATTGGAGTGGAATGTCCAGACTGTCACCAAGGCCAAATCATCGAGCGTAAAACCAAACGGAACCGTCTCTTCTATGGCTGCAATCGCTATCCAGACTGCGAATTCACCTCTTGGGATAAGCCAATTGGCCGTGACTGTCCGAAATGTGGTCACTACCTAGTTGAGAAAAAAGTTCGTGGTGGCGGTAAGCAGGTCGTATGTAGCAACGGCGACTACGAAGAAGAAAAAGTAAAATAAGATTTTAGAATCATTTGATGTCTATTATAACGGCAATTTTAACAAATGTCTGTTATAATAGACATTTTTGTTTTTTTTCGTTATAATAGACACAAGGAGGTGGGCTTATGTATCTTGCTTTGATTGCAGATGTCATTGATTCCAAAATGGTTCAAGAGCGTTTTGACCTGCAAAAACAGTTAGAAAAAACGCTTCAAACGATGAATGAACTATTTGGAGAATTCTTAGCATCCAATTTTACCTTGACCCTAGGCGATGAGTTTCAGGGGCTCTTAAAGGTGGATGCTCCGGTTTTTCAAATGATCGATACCCTGCGTTCTTTACTAACTCCTACTCAACTTCGTTTCGGGATTGGTCTCGGGGAGATTGTAACGGATATTGATCCCTTACAAAGTATCGGTGCGGATGGGCCAGCCTATTGGAATGCACGCGCCGCCATCAATCTGGTTCATCAGAAAAATGACTACGGCAATACCCAGATCTATTTTTCAAGTGGGAAGGAAAAGCAAGACTTCTTTGTGAATGCCCTCATCGCTTCCGGTGAAGCTATTCGTTCGGGTTGGCGTGGCAGTCAGGAAGAAATCCTGCTAGATCTTCTTAAGAGATGTGTATATAGTGAGAATTTTAGTCAGCAGGATTTGGCCCAATCGCTGGAGATAAACCCAAGTGCTCTCTCTAAACGGCTGAAAAGTAGCAGTATCCGTGTTTACTTACGGGGGCGAGCAGCAGCACTAGCTAGTATTCAAAGTTTAGCGAAAGGAGAGGCTTATGACAGGATTATCTAGTATCGTAACAAATCCATACTTGCTTCTCTTGTTGAGTTGTCATTTGTTATCGGATTATTATTTTCAAAGCCAAAAGATGGCGGACCACAAGGACCAGGATAAGAAGGTGCTCGGCCTTCACGTTCTGTATGTAGCTCTGCCTCTATTCGTCGTTTCCCTCTGTCATCTGGACTTGTGGTGGATTTGCTTGATTATTTTGTTTACTCATGCGGGAATAGATTTCTTGAAACCGATCGTGCAGAAGCAATTGAATGTAACAGCCGCATGTACTTTTGCATTGGATCAAGTCTTGCATGTCGGTATCATTAGTTTCCTAGTCCTTTGGGGAGCTAAAAATGGCACGACTTATTTGCCTATTGACAGTTTAAAGCTAATCTATTATGTCCTCCTAGTGGGAAAACCGACCAATATCGTCTTTAAAATTCTTTTTGCTAAGTACCAGCCGACGATGGAGGAGAAAATGGATACCATCACTGGGGCTGGTTCCATGATTGGCTTCTTAGAGCGGTTGATTATCGGTGCCTGTCTCGTCTACGGCCAATTTGCTTCTATCGGACTGGTCTTTACGGCAAAATCTATCGCCCGCTACAATAAAATTTCGGAGAATCCAGCCTTCGCAGAGTATTATTTAATCGGGTCCTTATTCAGTATCCTATCAGCCCTCTTTGCTGCTTGGTTGTGTCTATAAGAAAACAAATAACAGACTTAGGTCTAAGACAGGAAGGAAAACCCTCCCTGTCTTTTTACTTGGCTTTCTGGTATAATGGACCAAGTAGAAAATTAGAAAGATTTGTGGGTGTCTAACAGTCCAGTGGGGTGGTTTGGATACCCAAAGAGGTATTAGTGTCATGTCTCAATCTTATATCAATGTTATCGGTGCAGGCCTTGCTGGCTCGGAAGCGGCTTATCAGATTGCCCAACAGGGTATTCCGGTCAAGCTTTACGAAATGCGGGGAGTCAAATCTACTCCACAACACAAAACAGACACCTTTGCTGAGTTAGTCTGTTCCAACTCTCTCCGAGGGGATTCTCTAACCAATGCTGTCGGGCTCCTCAAAGAAGAAATGCGACGTTTAGGTTCTGTTATCCTTGAAGCAGCAGAAGCGACTCGTGTACCGGCTGGTGGAGCATTGGCAGTTGACCGGGAAGGCTTTGCTAGTCGGGTAACGGAGAAGGTATCTCAACACCCGCTCATCGAAGTGATTCGCGATGAAATTACAGAATTGCCGACAGACGCGATCACAGTGGTCGCAACGGGTCCTCTAACCAGTGATGCCTTGGCGGAAAAGATCAACGCGCTCAATGGTGGCGATGGCTTCTATTTCTACGATGCAGCAGCTCCTATTATCGATGTCAATACCGTTGATATGAATAAGGTTTACCTCAAGTCTCGTTATGACAAAGGAGAAGCGGCTTATCTCAACTGTCCCATGACCAAACAAGAGTTTATGGACTTCCATGAGGCTTTGGTGAATGCGGAAGAAGCCCCGCTCAACTCTTTTGAAAAAGAAAAGTATTTCGAAGGTTGTATGCCAATTGAAGTCATGGCCAAACGAGGCATCAAAACCATGCTCTATGGTCCTATGAAACCAGTTGGTCTCGAGTATCCAGATGACTACAAAGGACCTCGTGATGGGGAGTTTAAGACCCCTTATGCGGTAGTCCAATTGCGTCAAGACAATGCGGCTGCTAGCCTCTACAATATCGTTGGCTTCCAAACGCATCTTAAATGGGGCGAGCAAAAACGAGTATTTCAAATGATTCCTGGTTTGGAAAATGCGGAGTTTGTGAGATATGGTGTCATGCACCGCAATTCCTACATGGACTCTCCAAATCTGCTTGAACAGACTTATCGTTCTAAGAAGCAAGCCAACCTCTTCTTTGCAGGTCAAATGACAGGTGTAGAAGGTTATGTTGAGTCAGCTGCCTCAGGTTTGGTAGCTGGAATCAATGCAGCTCGCCTTTTCAAAGGAGAAGAGGCAACCATCTTCCCTGATACGACAGCTATCGGAAGTCTAGCTCACTATATTACCCATGCTGACAGCAAGCATTTCCAACCCATGAATGTCAACTTCGGAATTATTAAGGAGTTGGAAGGCCCACGCATTCGGGATAAGAAGGAACGGTATGAGAAAATTGCCGAACGTTCTTTACAAGATCTGGCTACATTTATTGGAAAATAAAGTCAATCAATGAAAAAGTTTGGAGAAATCCAGACTTTTTCTTATAAAAATGGTATAATTAATAAAAATTTAGAATATAGAGAGTTTTCTGACAATGAATAAATCCTACTTTTATTTAGAGATGAAGACACACGAGTTGAAAGTGCCTTATACCGGAAAACTCCGTCGTGTTCGAGTCTTATTACCTAAGAATTATGAAACAGATACAGATCGTCGCTACCCTGTGGTTTATTTCCACGATGGGCAAAACGTTTTGTATAGCAAGGAAGCCTATGCGGGTCATTCCTGGAAAGTTATTCCAGCCATTAAGCGAAATCCAGACATTAGTCGCATGATTGTCGTTGCCATTGATAACGATGGTTTGCAACGGATGAACGAATACTCTGCCTGGAAGTACAAGGAGTCCAATATCCCTGGTATGCAATTTGGTGGCAAGGGTGTAGAGTATGGGGAGTTTGTCATGGATGTCGTCAAACCCTTTATCGATCAAGAGTATCGTACCCTTGCTGACAGAGAACATACAGCCATGATTGGATCTTCGCTTGGTGGGAATATCACCCAATTTTTGGGCTTGGAATACCAAGACCAAATCGGTTGTCTGGGAGTCTTCTCCTCTGCCAACTGGTTGCACCAAGAGGCCTTTGACCGCTATATCGAGCGGAAGAACCTTTATGCAGATCAACGGATCTACATCTATGTGGGGACTGAAGAGGCGGATGATACAGATAAAACGCTAATGGCTGGGAATATCAAGCAAGCCTATATTGACTCATCCCTTCGTTATTATCACGACGTCATTCAACAAGGTGTTGCTTTGGAAAATATTGCCATTCGGATTCAATCTGGGGCTATTCACCATGAAGAAGCCTGGGCTGAGAATCTTCCAGAATGCCTTCGTTTTTTGGCAGAAAAATGGGATTAATTGTCTTAAAATAAATAAAGAGAAAGAGGGAATTTATGAATATTGAACATCTAAGCCACTGGAGTGGCCAACTCAACCGCGAAATGTATCTAAACCGCTATGGACATACGGGGATTCCTGTTGTGGTCTTTGCTTCATCAGGTGGGAGCCATAACGAGTACTATGACTTTGGTATGATTGATGCTTGTGCTCAGTTTATCGAAGAAGGTCGGGTTCAATTCTTCACCCTTTCGAGTGTCGATAGTGAAAGCTGGCTTTGTGATTGGAAAAATCCTCATGATCGAGCAGAGATGCACCGTGCTTACGAGCGCTATGTGATTGAAGAGGCCATTCCTTTCATCAAGCACAAAACAGGCTGGTTTGACCCGATGATGACAACTGGTTGCTCTATGGGAGCCTACCACGCGCTTAATTTCTTCTTGCAACATCCAGATGTCTTCAACAAGGTTGTTGCTTTGAGTGGTATCTATGATGCTCGTTTCTTTGTTGGTGAATTTGGTGGCGATGAAGCGATTTATCAAAACTCGCCATCTGATTATATTTGGCATCAAAATGACGGCTGGTTTATCGATCGTTACCGTCAGGCTGAGATTGTCGTTTGTACCGGCCTAGGTGCTTGGGAACAGGATGGCCTACCATCTTTCTACAAACTGAAAGAAGCCTTTGACCACAAAAATATCCCTGCTTGGTTTGCAGAGTGGGGACACGATGTAGCCCATGATTGGGACTGGTGGCGCAAGCAAATGCCTTATTTCCTAGGACAAATGTATCTTTAAGTTAAAAGGGAGGAGATCTCTATGAATTATCTTGTTATTTCACCTTATTATCCGCAAAACTTTCAACAATTTACCATCGAGCTGGCTAACAAAGGCATCACGGTCTTAGGGATTGGACAGGAGCCTTATGAACAGTTAGACGAGCCATTGCGCAATAGTTTAACAGAGTATTTCCGAGTTGATAACATGGAAAACTGGGACGAAGTGAAGCGTGCAGTAGCCTTTCTTTTCTACAAACACGGGCCAATCGATCGCATCGAATCTCACAATGAATACTGGTTAGAATTGGATGCGGCGCTTCGTGAGCAATTCAATGTCTTTGGTGCAAAACCAAAAGATTTGAAGAAAACCAAGTTTAAATCAGAAATGAAAAAACTCTTCAAGAAATCAGGTGTTCCAGTCGTACCTGGTGCAGTGGTCAAAGTCGAAAAAGACATAGACAAGGCTGTGAAGAAGATTGGGTTGCCATTAATTGCCAAGCCTGACAATGGTGTAGGAGCAGCAGCAACCTTCAAGCTTGAAACAGCAGATGATGTGGACCATTTTAAGGCAGAATGGTATGGTCATACCGAGTACTTCTTTGAGAAATTCGTCACTTCTAGCGAGATTTGTACCTTTGATGGTCTGGTCGATCGTGATGGTAATATTGTCTTCTCGACTACATTTGACTATGCTTATACACCACTCGATTTGATGCTCTACAAGATGGATAACTCTTATTATGTCCTTAAAGAGATGGATCCAAAATTGCGTCAATACGGAGAAGCGATTGTTAAAACTTTTGGCATGAAGGAGCGTTTCTTCCACATTGAGTTCTTCCGTGATGGGGATGACTATATTGCGATTGAGTACAATAATCGCCCTGCAGGTGGCTTCACCATCGATGTCTACAACTATGCTCACTCGATCGATTTGTATCGTGGCTATGCTGCTATTGTAGCCGGCGAACATTTCCCAGCTTCTGAGTTTGAGCCACTTTATTGCTTGGCGACTTCACGCCGTGCCAATGCGGCTTATGTCCTTTCTGAGGAAGAAGTCTTGGCCAAATACCAAGATCAGTTCCGTGTGAAGAAAGATATGCCTGCAGCCTTTGCGGAACTCCAAGGGGACTACCTTTACATGTTAACAACTCCAAGTCGTGAAGAGTTAGAACAAATGATTCATGACTTCGGCCAACGCCATCAATAAATGATTGAGAGTGGGACAGAAATCGGTAATTCTTTAGAATTCGATTTCGTCGTCCCACCTCCGCACAGTTGAGTAGGGCTGTAAAAGCTGATGAAATCAGCGTAGTAGAGCCCACTCAACCACTGCGTTTTGCTTGATAATCCAAAGACAATTGAGAGGCTAGGACTTTTGTCCCAGCTTCTTTTTTGATGTGACTTGTATAGTATGTGAAAGTTTGTGAAATGTTTAATAAATTCGCTTAAAAGCCAGCCTTTAGTGCTATTAGAGGGTGTTTGATTGTGATTTTTTAAGCAAATTCTTTGACAGTGCTTACATTTTTGGCTAGAATGAAAGAGAATGAATAATTGCTTAGAAAGGCGAAATAATGGCAACATTAGATAAAAGTCTCTTATTGGATATGTTCCGTAAAATGGAAGAAATCCGTCGCATGGACTTAAAAATTGCACAGTTAGTAAAAAAAGGAAAAGTGCCAGGAATGACGCACTTTTCTGTTGGGGAAGAAGCGGCGAACGTTGGAGCGATGTTGGCTTTGAACGATGATGATTTGCTGACATCTAACCACCGTGGTCACGGACAAGCCATCGCTAAGGGAATCGATTTGAATGGTATGATGGCAGAAATCCTTGGTAAGTATACCGGTACTTGTAAAGGGAAGGGTGGATCCATGCACATCGCCGACCTTGATGCTGGTAACCTTGGTGCCAATGGTATCGTTGGTGGTGGTATGGGGATTGCCGTAGGTGCAGCTCTTACCCAACAAATGCATAAGACTGGAAAGATTGTTGTCTGCTTCTTTGGGGACGGCGCAACCAATGAAGGTGTCTTCCATGAAGCGGTCAATATGGCCTCCATTTGGAATCTTCCGGTAATTTTCTACTGTATCAATAATGGTTACGGAATCTCTGCTGACATCAAAAAAATGACCAATGTGAAGCATATACATGAGCGTAGTGCTGCTTACGGCATTCCTGGAATGTTTATTCCTGATGGAAACAACGTCATTGATGTCTATGAAGGATTTAAGAAGGCAGTTGACCATGTTCGTTCTGGTAAAGGCCCTGTTTTGATTGAAAGTGTCACTTATCGTTGGCTTGGTCACTCATCTTCAGACCCTGGTAAATATCGGACACGTGAGGAAGTCGAGGAGTGGAAGAAGAAGGATCCAATCGAAAACCTTCGCAAGTATCTCCTTGAAAATGAGATTGCGAGCGCAGAAGAATTGGATCAGATCCAAGAAGAAGTAAAAGAAGCAGTGGAAGCTTCAGTAAAATTTGCGGAAGAAAGCCCATTCCCTCCACTCGAATCAGCTTTCGAAGATATTTACGCAGACTAAGGAGGAGTAGAGAATTATGGAAACTAAATTAATGTCTTTCCGCGATACCATTATCCTTGCTATGTCTGAGGAAATGCGTCGCGACGAAAATGTATTGTTGATGGGGGAAGATGTCGGAGTTTTCGGTGGAGACTTCGGAACTTCAGTAGGAATGCTTGAGGAATTCGGTCCAGAACGTGTTCGTGACTGTCCAATTTCTGAGGCTGCGATTTCAGGTGCGGCAGCAGGGGCAGCCATGACCGGACTTCGGCCAATCGTTGATATGACCTTCATGGATTTCTCAGTAATTGCCATGGATGCTATTGTCAACCAAGCTGCTAAAACTCGCTACATGTTTGGTGGAAAAGGGCAAGTGCCGATGACCGTTCGCTGTGCTGCAGGTAACGGAGTTGGTTCTGCAGCTCAACACTCCCAATCTTTGGAATCATGGTTCACCCATATTCCTGGTTTGAAAGTTGTTGCTCCTGGTACGCCAGCGGATATGAAGGGGCTTCTCAAGTCATCTATCCGCGATAACAATCCAGTAATCATTCTTGAGTACAAATCAGAATTCAATCAAAAAGGGGAAGTGCCAGTGGATCCAGGCTACACGATTCCACTTGGTGTCGGAGAAATCAAACGCGAAGGAACTGACGTCACTGTTGTAACCTACGGGAAAATGCTTCGCCGCGTGATGCAAGCAGCTGAAGAATTGGCAGAAGAAGGTATCTCAGTAGAAGTAGTAGACCCACGTACCTTGGTCCCACTCGATAAAGAGATTATCATTAACTCTGTCAAGAAGACAGGAAAAGTAGTCCTTGTCAACGATGCCCACAAAACAAGTGGCTATATCGGTGAAATTTCAGCTATCATTTCTGAATCAGAAGCATTTGATTACTTGGATGCACCTATCCGCCGTTGTGCAGGAGAAGATGTGCCAATGCCTTACGCACAAAATCTTGAGAATGCAATGATCCCAACAGTTGAAAGCATCAAAGAAGCCATTCGTAAAACGTATAACAAAGAATAATACATAACATAAATTATGTAATGTCATTTAAATTAGACGAGGAAACTTTGTATCTTTTTAGGTACAAAGTTCTCTGCGTCCTTGATATCTTAGATTAGTGCACGGGCTAAAAGCTCGGAAAAAAGATAAATCTCCTTGACTTCATCGAAGTCTGCGTCGATTTCCTATTTTTCGGTCGCTTTTAAACGCCCTTTGCATCATAAAATTGAACTCGGGCTAAAGTCTGTGTGAAAAAGATAAACTTTCCTAGAAACTAAAGTTTCTTCGTCAAGTTTCCTATTTTCACTTTGACTTTTGACGCCCTTAGTATCTTATAATAGAATAGGAGAGGTCATGGCTGATGATAAGCTAAGAGCGACTCCTGCGGCTAGAAAATTAGCGGATGATCTTGGGATCAACCTCTATGATGTTTCTGGTTCAGGCGCAAACGGTCGTGTCCACAAAGAAGACGTGGAAACATATAAAGACACAAATGTGGTTCGCATTTCACCACTTGCAAAACGAATTGCTTTAGAACACAATATTGCTTGGCAAGAAATCCAAGGAACTGGTCATCGTGGTAAGATCATGAAGAAGGACGTCCTTGCTTTCCTTCCTGAAAATATTGAGAATGAGACCATTAAGTCACCTGCTCAAATTGAGAAAGTCGAAGAAGTTCCTGATAATGTGACACCTTATGGTGAGATTGAGCGGATTCCGATGACACCAATGCGTAAGGTAATCGCTCAACGGATGGTGGAATCTTACTTGACAGCACCAACCTTTACATTGAACTATGACGTTGATATGTCTCAAATGTTGGCCCTTCGTAAGAAGGTATTGGATCCAATCATGGAAGCAACTGGTAAGAAGGTGACTGTAACAGATTTGCTTTCTCTAGCAGTGGTTAAGACCTTGATGAAACATCCATACATCAATGCGTCATTAACAGAAGATGGCAAAACCATCATCACTCACAATTATGTCAACTTAGCGATGGCAGTTGGGATGGACAATGGATTGATGACTCCAGTTGTCTACAATGCTGAAAAGATGACCTTGTCAGAGTTGGTCGTAGCCTTCAAGGATGTTATCGGCCGTACCTTGGATGGTAAGCTTGCTCCAAGTGAATTGCAAAACTCAACTTTTACTATCAGTAACTTGGGGATGTTTGGCGTTCAATCATTTGGACCGATTATCAACCAACCAAACTCTGCCATCCTTGGAGTTAGTGCAACGGTTGAAAAACCAGTGGTTGTGAATGGTGAAATTGTCATTCGTCCAATCATGAGCTTGGGCTTGACCATTGATCACCGCGTTGTCGATGGAATGGCTGGTGCCAAATTCATGAAAGACTTGAAAGCCTTGATTGAAGACCCGATTTCAATGTTGGTCTAATCAACGAGAGAGAATAGAAACAAGAAGAAGAGGGAAATAAAATGGCCTTAGAAGTAATTATGCCAAAAGCCGGCGTAGATATGACCGAAGGACAAATCGTTCAGTGGAATAAAAAAGTCGGCGAATTTGTAAAAGAAGGAGAAGTTCTCCTTGAAATCATGACAGACAAAGTCAGCATGGAGTTGGAAGCGGAAGAAGATGGTTACTTGATCGCTATCCTAAAAGGGGACGGTGAAACAGTTCCTGTAACAGAAGTGATCGGTTATCTTGGTGAAGAAGGGGAAAACATCCCAACCGCTGGAGGAGCTGCACCAGAAGCAAGTCCAGCTCCAGCTGCAGCAAGTGCTTCAAACGATGACAATAAGAGCGATGACGCTTATGATATCGTAGTGATTGGTGGTGGTCCTGCTGGTTACGTATCTGCTATTAAAGCAGCTCAATTAGGTGGTAAGGTTGCTCTTGTTGAGAAATCTGAACTTGGTGGAACGTGCTTGAACCGCGGATGTATCCCAACTAAGACTTACCTCCACAACGCTGAAATTATCGAAAATATCGGACATGCGGCCAACCGTGGTATTATCATTGAAAATCCAAGTTTCTCAGTAGATATGGATAAACTTTTAGAAACTAAATCTAAAGTTGTTAATACTCTTGTTGGTGGTGTTGCGGGTCTTCTTCGCAGCTACGGAGTGGATGTTCACAAGGGTATCGGTACCATTACGAAAGATAAGAATGTCTTGGTAAACGGTTCTGAATTGCTTGAAACGAAGAAGATCATCCTTGCTGGTGGTTCCAAAGTCAGCAAGATTAACGTTCCAGGTATGGAATCATCCCTTGTCATGACCAGTGATGATATCCTTGAAATGAATGAAGTTCCAGAAAGCCTTGTCATCATTGGTGGTGGTGTTGTTGGTATCGAACTTGGTCAAGCCTTCATGACCTTCGGTTCAAAAGTTACGGTTATTGAAATGATGGACCGCATCGTTCCAGCTATGGATGCGGAAGTATCTAAGAACCTTCGCTTGATCCTTGAACGTAAAGGTATGACCATCTTGACGGATACGAAATTGCAAGAAATCATTGAAGAAGATGGCAAACTCCGTATCAAAGTTGAAGGAAAAGATGATATTATCGCCAACAAAGCTCTTCTTTCAATCGGGCGTGTTCCAGATCTTGAAGGTATCGGAGATGTTGAATTTGAATTGGATCGTGGACGGATCAAGGTTAATGAATACATGGAAACGTCTGTTCCAGGTATCTATGCGCCAGGTGATATTAACGGTACCAAGATGTTGGCTCACGCTGCCTTCCGTATGGGTGAAGTGGCGGCTGAAAATGCTCTTAAGGGAAATCATGCTGTTGCCAAATTGAACTTGACACCTGCAGCCATCTACACACTTCCAGAAGTTGCAGCTGTTGGTTTGACAGAAGAACAAGCTCGTGAGAAATACGATGTTCAAATCGGTAAATTCAACTTTGCGGCGAACGGTCGTGCTATTGCATCAGATGCAGCTCAAGGTTTTGTTAAGGTTATTGCAGACAAGAAATACGGTGAGGTTCTTGGGGTTCATATCATTGGTCCAGCAGCAGCTGAATTGATCAACGAAGCTTCAACCATCATTGAGATGGAAATCACTGTGGAAGAAATGCTCAAGACCATTCATGGACACCCTACCTTCTCAGAAGTGATGTACGAAGCTTTTGCGGATGTACTCGGCTTGGCAGTTCACTCACCTAAGAAGAAATAATACTATTCTTTCAACTAAATTTTCTTAAAGTAGTACGGACGGCAGCGACCTCTCTTAGAGTTCCATGCCTAAAAATTGAGCCACTTGTCTCAATTTTTCCGAGAAATAGCTTAATAAATAATTTTCCTTATCGAAGAAATGTTTGGAAGGATTAGTCAGACGCAGTGGTTGATTGGTATCTTTGTTCGCTGGACAAGCTTCAAAGATACCTAATCAACTGTGCGGGGGTGGGAATACGAACTTTTTTACTAGCGAAGTTCTGTCCCACTCCCTTCTTTTTACTACTTCAGAAAATTCAAGTGAAATTCAACTATTTCTGTCTAATGCTTATCTTACTATGAGTAGGATTTATAAAACGAATTTTTGGAATTACTATGAAATACATTATTAATTATTCAAATGATACTGCTTTTAATATTGCTTTAGAAGAGTATGCTTTTAAGCACCTCTTGGATGAAGATCAAATCTTCCTTCTTTGGATTAACAAACCTTCTATCATTGTTGGTCGTCACCAAAATACCATCGAAGAAATCAACCGTGACTACGTTCGGGAGCATGGGATTGAAGTGGTTCGTCGGATCAGTGGTGGTGGGGCTGTTTATCACGATTTGAACAACCTCAACTACACCATCATTTCAAAAGAAGATGAAAACAAAGCCTTTGACTTCAAGAGTTTTTCTACTCCTGTGATCAACACCTTGGCTCAACTTGGGGTTAAGGCTGAATTCACGGGTCGTAACGACTTAGAGATTGATGGCAAGAAATTCTGTGGAAATGCCCAAGCTTACATTAATGGTCGGATCATGCACCATGGATGCCTTCTTTTTGACGTTGATTTGTCAGTCCTTGCCAATGCTCTCAAGGTTTCTAAAGACAAGTTTGAGTCCAAAGGGGTTAAATCAGTCCGTGCTCGTGTGACCAATATCATCGATGAGTTGCCAGAAAAAATCACGGTTGAAGAGTTCCGTGACTTGCTTTTGGACTACATGAAGAAAGAATACCCTGAGATGACAGAATATGTCTTCTCGGATGAAGAATTAGCTGAAATCAATCGTATCAAGGAAACCAAGTTCGGTACCTGGGATTGGAACTATGGAAAGTCTCCTGAATACAATGTCCGTCGTGGCACTAAATTCCCAAGCGGTAAGGTGGAAATCTTCGCTAATGTCATTGAATCAAAAATTCAAGATATCAAGATTTACGGTGACTTCTTTGGTATCGAAGATGTTGCAGCAGTAGAAGATGTTCTTCGTGGTGTCAAATACGAACGTGAAGACGTCCTCAAAGCCCTTCAAACCATTAACCTAGGTCGTTACTTCGCAGGTATCACTGCAGAGGAAATTGCTGAAGCAGTGGTGGAATAAAGTAAAGGATATCCATTTAACATGGATATCTTTTATCTTAAACTTGATATTTAAATACCATGAGTGTACAATATAGAGGAAATCTGAACAAAAAAAGGGGATCATATTCAATGATGAAAATTCCAGTGGAAAATCTTGGTCTATTTGAACAGTTAGCTCGTATAGTAGTGGCTTTTTTTAGCAAGCAGCAACCTTCCAGTCCTTATGATTTGAATGTCAGTATTACACAAGGACACCTTGACCAGAAAAAGCAAGAGCTCGAACCATTAGGCTATCAAGCTGTCCAACTACCATTAGGAATGGCTTTAGATAATATCATCCAGCAACCTCATTATAAAAATTAAATCCTTGGCGGACTTGCTCCCGACGAAATTATAGTCAGCAAAGAAGAATTAATGCCTTTGAAAGATATCGTGGATAGCTTTTGTATTATGTACGCTGCAGCGAATAACAGACTAGAAAATAGTAAGGCTTATGAATTAATGAAAGATAAGACGGTTTATTTTATTGGTAAACTATTTACAGATTTTCAAAAGCCGGTGATGAAATTGCTTATTTAGGAATTGATCGAATAGCGAGCGATGGTACACCATATGAAGCAGTTAAATGCTTTTTAACGGAAGGAAGTGCAGAAAAGTATAATGGTGAAAAAAGACCTGTCACCCCTGCAAACTTGGCCTATCTAAAATCATTCTGGGGAAAACCAGTCATTATTGAGCCCCACCGTAACTATTGGATTGAGTTTTTATAGAAAGTATAAAAGAGCGTAAGATTCCATAAAAAATCTTACGCTCTTTTTCTAATAGAATACCTTTTACATAATTTACGTTATGTAATTTTATAAACTATCCAAAGCATTTTTCTGCTCATCATTAACGATATGCGTATACAAGTCTGTAACTTGGGTGCTAGCATGTCCCAGCTGGTGGCTGACCAAAACCTGTGATTTGGTTGCATCATAAAGGCGAGTTGCTAATGTATGGCGAAGTTTGTGGGGGGTTACGCGGACTTTGAAGTCTTCCGAATACTTGGCCACCATTTTTTCAACACTAGAAGCATCAATCCGGTTTGGAACACCTCGATACAAGGTCAGAAAGAGAGCCGTATCAGTCTTTTCTGTCTTGTAACGTTTGTCTCGAATAGCGAGATATTGTTCTAAATAAGGTTTAGCAAAGGCAGCAACATTGACCGAGTCACGTTTTCCACCTTTTCGAGTAACGTCAATGACCATCATCTTAAGATTAAGGTCACGAAGGTCCAAGTTGACTGCCTCAGATAAACGGACACCAGAGGCAAGAAGGAGTGCTATAATGGCTAAATCTCGCTCTTTATTCTTATTAAAGGAGGATAAGGCGCGATTTGAGAGTGTTTGAGGATACTCCTGGTCGATATAGTTAAGAAAACCTTCTGTTTCATCTCCTAAAAAGAGTTTTTGTTTGATATTTTCAGCCCGGGCTGCCAAGGTTTCTTTCTTTTTCTTGGTAGCAACCTTCTTCATGACGTTGCGGTAGAAATAAGGTTCCCCTTGCTCATTTTCAACTTCCTCGGTCAAATACTTATAGAGACTGGACAGTGCAGAAAGTGTGCGGTTAATAGTTGTTTGGGAAACACCGTTTTTTGTCGTATTGGCATTAAGCAGAGGACGTTCACGTAGGTAAAGAATAAAGGATTCCATGTCTTTCTTGGTCATGTGTTCCAGAACGTCTAAAGGGATCTCGGCCATGGTATCAGCATCCGATATACCAGATTCCAAGACCCAGGTGAAAAATCGATCGTATTCCTTTAAATATTCGTATAAGGTTGTAAAACTGTATGGAACGGCCAGTTTCGATTGGTAATATTCCAATACGTACCAGGGCATGACTTGTTTGAGTTTATCAATCCGTTCTAATAAGATCTCGCGTTTCATGTTTTTCTCCAAATCTTTCTATACTAGTAGTATAGCATAGCCAGATATATTTTTCAAGAAAATTATAGTTTTTCGGAAAAATGTTATATGGAAAATTTGGGAATTAGAAATAGTTTTAATCAGGCAAGCTATTAGAGTATTTTCTATATTTCATCATACTTAAGTAACATCTTCGGAATCTTTATTTCAAGACTCTTGCGAATTTTACCTTTTATTGCTGTGTCCATTTGGTTGTTGATGCTAGTTATAACGGCTTTGGTATCTCTAGCAAGTATTTTAGCTTGTTGTTCAAAGTTATCTTTTATTTGATTTTTAGCCGCCAACGCCAGTCGACATTCAGCTAGTATCCGATTTCTTTCCATAATCCGATACATTTGTTTTAAAGCGAACTGATATTCCTCTTCAGTATAGTATTCATCCATTGGTGCTAGCATATTATCTCCTTAAACTATTAAATCCTTCTTCAAGTTGATTTTTCTTTTTGCGAAAATCTTTATCAAGTTTTTCTTTTTCTTCCTCTATTTTTAGTATATTTCTTTTATAGACTGAAAAAGATTCTTGCCTAAAATCCTCCATATCTATAAAATAATCTCTAATATCATTTTCTGAAGCAACAAATCTTCTCAATGTTAGGTTCATTTTATCAAATTCTTGTTCCAAAAGTATTTCTAAGTTCCTATTTCGTTCTTCTATATCAAGTGCTTTAGTTTCTAATTTTTTCTTTTCTTGATAATATTGTTCTTCGAGGTAATGTAATTCTCTTTCTTTTTTTCTTAAAGTTTCCCATTCTACATCTCTGCTTTCCATTGCTGAAACTCCTTAGCTAATTCTTTATCTGTTTCAATTGTTTTTTCGATAACTTCCTGTAATTGTTTATCTAACTGTTCAAATGTTTGTGCGATAGCATTCATTTTTTCAACTGTTTGATTCAATTCTACCTCAAAAGTATTAATAAACTGCGTTTGGGTGATTCCTTGGCTAGCGAAAAGAGCTTCGACTTCATAAGGCGCTAAGGCTGTGTAGCTGGTAAAGTCAATTTTCGCCCAAACTTCTTGTAATTCTTGATTGGATAATTTTGCAAGTTATTTACCTCATCAGCTCCAGTTCTTGATGCTGTGGCCATTGATGATGATAAGATAGATCCTTGCGCGGCATCTAGGTAAATCTCCTCTGAACTGCTGATGCTATTTTTTGACCATCTTATTTTTAAGTTTTTAAAGTTTGCCATCCCTCGAAGACTGTTGGCATAAGCACGATAAACGCCGCTAATTAAGGGCTTTCCACCTTTACCATCTACAACTTGACCAGTTACAGGATCAAACTCCCAGTCCTCAATTTTGTGACTAGATCCATCAAGCCAGTGAATCGTGTTAGGCATAGAACTTGTAATATCACTTGGACTGGTATACCATTCTGGGTGGTTGAAATCATTGGCGACTACTACTTCATCATTTTTTCTACGGTAATCTATAAACATAGCAGGGTTACTTTCAATATATGCTTTTTCTTCCAGTGTAAGTGCACCATATTTGAACCAAGCATTAAATGTTGTTGTAGGTATGTGATATCTAGCCCCTACTTTCAGCATATAAGATCCTTGTGAATAGCCTGATAGTTGACTGACTTCATATCTTGGATCGTCCATAATCTCTTTTACAAATTGATCAGCAACAATATATTGTGGAGATAAAAACAATTGTCTTGCAAGTATGGCAGTATAGACATCGCGTGAAAAAGGACCTTCTTTATTAACGGGACTATCAGGATCTGTGCCAGTAGCAATCACGGCTACATTTTTATAATCTGGTTTACCATTGACAATTGGCGCAACTGCCAAACCATCAAAACCAGTTTTAGTGTCAGATTTAGTCGCAACTACACAGAACTCTTGACCATCCGATGTTGTTATAGTGTTGGTTTCGTAGCTAGCTAATTCAGAATCAGCTTTATTAACAACAAGCTTTTTATGTTTTCGTCTAGCAAATTCTGAATTCACACTGTAAACCCCAGTATCTTTGTTTAAATTATTAAGCTGTTTATCAGTATAATTAAATGTCATTATTGATCTCCTTCGTCATTATCAGAATAAGTTACTCTGATTTTCGAAGTGGTTTTACCCTTATTTTCATTCAAAAATTGTCTATCTTTTAATCTATCTTCCCATTCCAATGAAGCATCTGTTATTTCTTCAGTGTCTATAGAATATCCAATTCCATATTTAATTTTTCTTTCATCTTTAAACTTAATTTCGACATCACAAGACCATGATCCCGGCGGGTTTGTATAATCAGGATTCGTAATCTTAATCTCCTCAATCCCTTCATAGGAATTTTTTAAGGCATTTACCAAACTCACTTCATACTCTCTATTTCGACGCTCTTCTTGAGATTTACCTAACATACTAAACATAAAAACTCCTCCTGCTGTGATAATTGCGAGTGACAAGACGATTAGTAGCCATTTATGACTTTTTTTAATGCTGGAATGGTTCATTTAAGCTTTTCTCCTTTTTCTTATTATACTATAAGATTAGTCTATATTACACTATAATAAGAAAAAGTTGTTTTACATCTGACAATCTTAGTAGGACTCCATGGATCCGTTTCTGTAATTTATCATAGATTAAACCTGAAAGTTCGAGAAAAATTTCCATTAACAGATAAATCCAATACTGTCTCAAATTCATAAGAGGGATATTATCTGGCATATCAAGCACAGCGCGTTAAGACAAAGATTAGAAGAGAAACGAAGTTTGTTACTAGACTAGCGCCCAAGGTAAGAACTTTAAAAGTGATGATAGACTTCTTCTACTACAAAGAGGAGTTCCTGCAATAGGAGCGTTAAAAGCTATAGCAAGTCCAGCAAAAGCTCCTCTTGCGATCCCCAATAGAGTTATAGATAACCCACTTAGAAACTCCTTTACCTCCCACAGCACCTAGCCGAATACTTGGTCCTTCACGACATAACATTAAGCTACATGTTATTCCTAAAATAAAATTTTAATTTAAAAGGACATCTAACAAGTTGAGTGACATAAGACCTTTTAACTCTGCTTCAACTTGAGGAATACCAGAGACTATGTCATCTTTTTCTTTCGACCTTTTTAAAACAAACAATCAGTAAATCTCATGGATCTACTGATTGTTTTTCTTCTGTAACTTATTTTTCTACATATCGAAATGGAATCTTGCTACCACAGAGCCAATTATAGACTCGATCATTGACTTGAACATTCATAGCTTCGTGGGCATATTCTGGCATGATTAAATGCTCTTTTGGACATTCTAATCGATTATAAATGGCAAACTGTGTCTCAGGATAACAGACATCATCATCTAGTCCGGTTATCATGTGAACTTGTCCTTTGATCCGATGGGCAAAGTTTTTTACATCAATATAGGCCAATGTCTGCATCAAACGATCTTCGGTTTCGTGGAATGGATCATGGAACTTGAAATAACGGAAAAGCTCGTCATAGGCCTCACTGGTGTTCCCAATCTCCAATACCCGTCTGAAATCCGATAAGAATGGGTAAATGGTTACCGTTCGTTGTATACGAGAATTCAATCCAGCAGCAACCAGAGCAAGGGCACCGCCTTGAGATGCTCCGTAGCTAGCAAGTTTGCTGTCGTCAACTTGAGGGAGGCTGGCTACAATTTCAATTAACTGGTAAAGATCCAAGTAGACATCCTTATAAAAGAGCTCATCAGGACCTTCCACGGCTCCGCGGATAATCTGTCCTTTTACCGTATTTCCAAGCGGTGAGCGATCTCCGTCTGTTGAATAGCCTGACTGCCCTCTTACGTCCATTGATACAACACCATAGCCGGCTACTGTATAAGCCAACATATCAGCCCAATCCCAACAACGACCCATATAGCCATGAAAATGGAAAATAACGGGAACCTTTTGATCCGTTTTTGGCAGGATTATTCTTGAATAGACAAGGCCATTTCTGGTTCCTTTAAATGTTAATTCATAACAAGCAACATTTGGAATGCTGAAATCTCGTTCTTCAAGCTTGTATTCAGGAAGTTCAGTCATCTTTGCTAGGGCTTGATCCCAAAAAGCATCAAAATCTGCGGGAATCTCATCCCGTCCCTTGTAATCTTTCATTGTTTCTAATAATTTGGGATCTTTCATAAAATCCTCCTTAAGTATGTGTAATCGCTACCAAAAATGTACCATATTTACTTAAGGATTGCAAGAGACAAATAAAAAATTACATAACCGAAATTATGTAATTTACTTATAGATTCAAAAATAGACTTAATTGTTTCACTAGATCTGGATTAGTGGGTAAAGCTGAATGATGAGCCTTTCGTCCTTTTAAATTTACTTCTGTATAGGCTTGTTTCTCAAAAATAGATTTTGCTGCTTGTGCACTAGAAAGAGGGACGATACCATCTGATTTCCCAGTAAAGCTACCGACAAAGTTAAGGACTTCTACTTCTTTTTCTAAGCAATGCTTCCATTTTTGAAAATCGTAAAACATTTCTTGATTGAATTGGTAAGGACTACCAATAATAACCAGCTTGCTTACGGTCAGTTTTTTCTTTTCTAAAAAGCCACTTTCCAGTAACCCAGTCAAAACTAGTCCACCATTGGAGTGCCCAACTGCCTTGAACTCTGTAAAATAATAGTGATCAAGAAGATAGGTTAAAGCAATCTTAAGGGATTCGATTTGCTGCTTGATATTGCTGTAGCCATCTCGATTGTTCTCAAAGCCAATCACAATCATCGGATTCGGCTCTTTTGTATTCAGTCTTCCCTCCATCTCTATAGACTCATCTTTATTGACTTTTATTTTTAAGAGACTCTGTTTTTTTCTAGAAAATCGATGGAGCATGCGGATGGTTCTGTTGAATCGCTGGATACTGGCTGAACTTCCAGGTACAAAGATAATCGGTCTGATCGGTGGTTTCTTCGACCCTTTAGGAAATTCAAAGGGCTTGCTGTGCGAAGAAAACAATCTTGTAAAGAAACGAATGACTTGTTGAAATAGTTTTTTTAACATGATCCTCTAGTAGTAGTTTCTAAAAGAACCCAGAACAGTGTGTTCCAGGCCCTTTATTAGAAACGATTATTTCCGTTTTTTCTTATTTTTGCGCATTTGTTTGGCCATCTTGTTCATCGCCCGTTTCATCATGAATTCACCAGCTTTTCCTTTGAGACCACCGCCAAACATTTGGCTCATATCAGGCATTCCAGCGCCTCCACCAAGAGCTGACAAATCAGGCATGCCACCTTGTCCCATCATGCCTTCAAGGGCAGACATATCAGGCATTCCACCAGGCATATTCTTCGGCATGTTATTTGGATTGAGCCCCATTTGTTTCATCATCTTGTTCATATCGCCAGAGAGGACGCCTTGCATCATCTGTTTGGCTTGGTTAAAGTCCTTGATGAATTTATTGACTTCGACAAAGCTATTTCCTGAACCAGCCGCAATCCGACGACGACGGCTTGGATTTAACAAATCTGGATTTTCCCGTTCAGCTGGTGTCATGGATGATACGATCGCACGTTTACGAGCAATTTCTCGTTCATCGACCTTGAGGTTCTTCATGGCTGGGTTGTTGGCCATACCTGGAAGCATCTTGAGCAGATCTTCCATTGGTCCCATGTTTTGAACTTGGTCTAACTGATCGATGAAATCGTTGAAGTCAAAGGTATTTTCCCGCATCTTCTCAGCGAGTTCAAGGGAACGTTTCTCATCGTATTCTTGAGAAGCCTTCTCGATCAGCGTCAGCATATCCCCCATACCGAGGATCCGACCAGACATACGGTCTGGGTGGAAGGTTTCGATATCAGTGATTTTTTCACCAGTACCAGTGAATTTGATTGGCTTCCCAGTAATTTGACGGACAGAAAGGGCTGCACCACCACGGGTATCCCCATCGATCTTGGTCAAGATGACCCCGGTCACTTCGAGTTGTTCATTGAACTCACGCGCCACATTGGCTGCTTCTTGACCAATCATGGCATCGACAACCAAGAGGATTTCATTTGGCTCAGCAAGGGCTTTGACATCACGCAATTCGCCCATGAGTTTTTCATCGATTTGCAGACGACCGGCTGTATCAATTAAGACATAGTCATTGTGGTTGGCTCTCGCCTGCTCCAAACCTTGACGAACGATCTCCACTGCAGGGACTTCTGTACCAAGTGAAAAGACAGGGACATTAATCTGCTGACCAAGCGTCTTCAATTGGTCAATGGCTGCTGGACGATAGATATCAGCCGCAATCATTAAAGGACGTGCGTTCTCCTCCTTGACCAATTTGTTGGCCAATTTACCAGCAAAGGTTGTTTTACCAGCCCCTTGAAGACCGACCATCATGATAATGGTTGGAATCTTAGGAGATTTGATAATGTCTGCTGTTTCTGAACCCAAAATCGCTGTCAATTCTTCATCGACAATCTTCACGATTTGTTGGGCAGGGTTGAGGGTTTCGATGACTTCATGACCTACAGCACGCTCGCGGACGCGTTTGATAAAGTCTTTTACAACTGGAAGGGCGACGTCGGCCTCTAAGAGGGCTAGACGAATCTCTTTGGTTGCCTCTTGGACATCCGCTTCAGAGATTTTCCCTTTCTTACGAAGATTTTTAAAGACGTTCTGTAAACGTTCGGTTAAACTTTCAAATGCCATTATTTTCTCCTATTTTTTCAATTCAGTGGATATCGTCCGAAATGTTGCAAACATTCTAGTTCTTCGGGTGTGACTTCTTTCATGATTTCATTTGGATATCCCCAACAGCTAAAACCTATTTGCATAGCTTTGGAGATATCATTGGGCGAGATAATCTGTAGTCGAGTAGGAAATACTTCCTCTGCGACTAATAGTTTGCAAGGTATTCCTTGATAAATGACCAGACTGCCCATAATCACTCCCGATTATCAATGCTTGATAAAATTTCAACCTGCTCTTGTAGAAAAGTATCTTCCGGATAGCGTTCTAAAATCTGATCAAAAATCTGGCTGCGTACAATGTAGTCCGAGTACATGTGCAACTTCATTTCGTAATCCTCTAGAATCTTCTCTGTCCGCTTGATATTATCATAAACTGCCTGGCGACTGACCCCAAACTCTTCCGCAATCTCAGCCAAGCTGTAGTCATCTGCGTAATAGAGCTCGATATAATTCATTTGCTTGTCTGTCAAGAGCGCTGCGTAAAACTCAAAGAGCGCATTCATTCGGTTGGTTTTCTCAATTTCCATACCTTTCATTATATCAAAAAAGCCCGCCAAAGACTAGCGGGACTTACCTATTTTGACTCACGAGAAACAAGAAAGTCAGATTCCAAATGGTCTAAAACTAGATTGATGTTTCCTAGCGAAAGACTTCTGTGAATTACGTAATATCAATTATGTAAATCTAATTATTTTCTAAGTAAAACTCAAAGCGTTCTCCAACATATTGGCTCTTTACATACTCAAAAGCGATACCATTATCAAAATATGAGATCTGAGTCAATCCAAGGATGGCCTGTCCTTTGGGGATTTCTAAATATTCAGCAATCTTCTCTTTGGCTAATCGAGCATAGATGGTTTGTTGAGATTTACCGATACGATAACCGTGCTCTTCCAAAGTTTGGAAGAAATGGCTAGTTACTTCTTCCCGTTTGAAGTTTTTGATAAATTTTTCTGGAATCGAGGTGACTTCATAAACCACTGGTACACCATCTGCATAACGAACCCGTTCCATTCGAACGATTGTTTCAGTCTTGTCGATACCAAGCTTATCTACTTCTTGAAGGCTAGGAATGGTGCGTTTGTAGGAAATAACCTGTGTTGAAGGGATCTTTCCTTGGGCCTTCATGATTTCAGTAAAACTAGTCGTCCCCCGCATCTTTTCCTGGACGCGCGTGCTAGCGACAAAGGTACCACTACCAACACGGCGCTCCAGTACTCCTTCTTCTACCAAAAGTGTAATAGCTTGACGGAGGGTCATGCGACTCACTTGGAACTTCTCAGCCAAGTCCCGCTCACTAGGGAGGCGTTGTCCAATTTTCCAGATTTTCTGGTCAATTTCGGCTTTAATTTGATCGTGAATTTGTATGTAAGCTGGAATCATCTTGCTACTCTTTCTGTGTGTTATAACCTATTGTAGCGCAATTTTGTTAAATCTTCAATCCTAGTCAGTCTTGGTTGGTAATGAAGGGGCTTTTGTGTTAGAATATAGGAAAAGAATTTTCTAGAAGAAGGGGAAAAGATGACAAACCTATCAACTGATTTGCATGATGTTGAAAAAATCATCGTGCTTGACTACGGTAGCCAGTACAATCAGCTCATCTCTCGTCGTATTCGTGAGATCGGTGTCTTTTCAGAATTGAAGAGCCACAAGATTACTGCAGCTGAAGTGCGTGAAATCAATCCAGTTGGGATCGTTCTTTCAGGCGGACCAAACTCAGTGTATGAAGAAGGATCTTTCGATATTGATCCAGAGATTTTTGAACTTGGAATTCCGATTTTAGGGATTTGCTACGGGATGCAGTTATTGACTCACAAGCTTGGTGGGAAGGTTGTTCCTGCAGGCGATGCTGGTAACCGTGAATATGGTCAATCTGAGCTTAGCTTGACGGAGTCTTCTGCTCTCTTTGCAGGCACACCAGAAAAACAATTGGTCTTGATGAGCCACGGGGATGCTGTTACAGAAATTCCGGCTGACTTTGTTCGTACAGGTACTTCTGCTGACTGTCCGTATGCATCGATTGAAAATCCAGATAAGAAAATCTATGGTATCCAATTCCACCCAGAGGTTCGTCACTCAGTACATGGTTATGATATCCTTCGTAATTTTGCCTTGAATATCTGTGGTGCCAAAGGTGACTGGACTATGGATAACTTCATCGAGATGCAAATCAAACAAATCCGTGAAAAGGTTGGAGACAAACGTGTTCTCCTCGGACTTTCAGGTGGTGTTGACTCTTCTGTAGTTGGGGTTCTTCTCCAAAAAGCCATCGGTGATCAGTTGATCTGTATCTTTGTAGACCACGGTCTCCTTCGTAAGGGAGAAGCTGACCAAGTGATGGATATGCTTGGTGGTAAGTTTGGTCTCAATATCGTCAAAGCAGACGCTGCAAAACGTTTCCTTGATAAATTGGCTGGTGTGTCTGATCCAGAACAAAAACGGAAGATTATTGGGAACGAGTTTGTTTATGTCTTTGATGACGAAGCAAGCAAGCTAAAAGATGTGAAATTCCTTGCTCAAGGTACACTTTATACAGACGTGATCGAGTCAGGTACGGATACTGCTCAAACCATCAAGTCTCACCACAATGTGGGTGGTCTACCAGAAGACATGCAGTTCGAGCTGATTGAACCACTCAATACTCTTTACAAGGATGAGGTTCGTGCTCTTGGTACAGAGCTTGGTATGCCAGACCACATCGTATGGCGCCAACCATTCCCAGGTCCAGGTCTTGCCATCCGTGTCATGGGTGAAATCACGGAAGAGAAACTTGAAACTGTTCGTGAATCCGATGCGATCCTTCGTGAAGAAATTGCCAAAGCAGGTCTTGACCGCGATATCTGGCAATACTTCACTGTTAACACTGGCGTTCGTTCCGTAGGTGTTATGGGAGATGGTCGTACTTACGACTATACCATTGCCATCCGCGCTATCACTTCTATCGATGGAATGACAGCTGACTTTGCCAAAATCCCTTGGGAAGTACTCCAAAAAATCTCTGTACGTATCGTAAACGAAGTTGACCACGTCAACCGCATCGTCTATGATATCACAAGTAAACCACCTGCAACTGTTGAGTGGGAATAGTATATAGTACTAAATTTATGTGATTTAATTAATGAAACAGCATTATAATTACGAATAAAGATCGGAAACCATCAGAACCTATTTTGATGGTTTTCTTAATTTTATATACTGCTCTATATTTTATTATCAAATATAACACCCTAGATACTAATTCTTCTTATGTTTTTAGTTAAAAATCCAAACAGAACCCTTATATTTTTGAGATATAAAAAGATAGGATTTTGTTGTGTTGTTTTTAATGATATTGACAAAGAATGTGATTTTTATTATAGTTATTATGTTATAAATACTTAACGTTCATTAAGAGATTTGTGTTAAGTATTATAATTAATCTACTAATTTTACGAGGATATTATGGAAGAAAACAATCAGTTAATCCTAAAAGGTCACCAATTAAATAATTTGTCTAATCATCATTTACAAGATGTTATTTCTATGGCTGTAGCTGAGAAAAAACCAGTAGAATTAGCTTGGAACAACTATTATTATGCATCAGAAAGAGAACAGTATAATGACTATCTGTTTGATCTCGGGCTAACTCAATATCAAATAACAAACTCAATGATCGGACAAAAATTACCTTTTTCTCAAAAAGATGTTGAGGAAGCTATACATAATAAAATTAACGAAAATATAAGTATGGCTGAAAATCGCTTAGCCAAACTTGATAAATCCTGGAAGAATGATAGTAAAATATTCTTAGAAAATCTAAAAGCAGAAAATCCTGAATACTTTTTAGACTGGTCAAAAGAACAGATTAGTAAAACAAAATCTCCAGGCTTCTTTACATTAAGTCTATCGGCAATGCTATCTGGTTTAGTTTTGTTGTATATTTTTTATATGAGTGTATACAGTATGAGTAGTGAGCATTTTTTTCATTGGGTATTAGAACCTTTGATTAGTCTAGTCACGTTGGAATTTTTGGAATATCCATTTTTATCCTTCTCATTCTTTGTAGGATTTGTAATTGCATTTGCAGTTTTATTGACTATCACAAGTCCACTAACTATTTCTCTCTGGGAAAAATTTGTAAGAGATCCTTCAGCAGAATCAAAATCTAAAAAGATTGCTAACGATCGTTATATTCACTCACAAACAGTCTTAAAAGAGTATACAAATAAGCCTCTATCAGAATTTATTGAAAAGAATGTTTATAACCAATTAATTACTGATGCAATCCCTACTGATTATTTAAATAAATTAATTAATGACTATAATAAGAATATAGAATTGCTAAAAACAACTGATGCTTGGAAAAATAGATACCCTAAAGCAGCAATTAAAAAGGTTTTCAAGTTAAATGAAAAATTGTCTACGGCTTTGCAAGACTATAATAATAGAATTGAAAACGGTACTAGTATGATTGCATTACTACCAAAATCGTATCATGATTCTAAAAGTTTATCAGTTATTTGGCAGTTATTAAACGAGGGACGGGCAGATACATGGAAAGAAAGTGTCAATCTTATGAAAACAGATCAATTCCAAGATCAGATGCTCTACACCATTAATAATCTTTATCAATCAGTTGATAACCTTTCATCTCAACTGGCTAATGATGGTAAGAAATTGCGTGAAAGTCTAGAATTCTCCATTCAGCAACAACACTCTCATTACTCTGAACTGAAACAATCAAATTCTAAACAAAATACTCTATTAGAGCAAAACAATAAA
>NZ_CAJPOU010000009.1 GCF_905372335.1 Streptococcus sp. A12 | reverse complement strand
TGGGATAGTGAAAGCCAAGCAGAACAAGATAAGCAAGTGGCGCTTTCTCTCAGTAAATAGCTGAGTACAGTAGAATAAAATGAAGTAATAAATTAGGGTGGAACCGCGTTTTTGACGCCCCTAGGTCACTTGACTTAGGAGCAAAGACGCGGTTTTTTTGTATCCAAAGTCGCAAGAATTTATAAAAAGGAGAAGAAGATGTCTAAAAAACTAACCTTCCACTGCGTTAGTGGCGGAGACCTCCTTACAGTCGGACTGCCTCACGCTCAGCACTAGGGTGCCTGAGCTAGACGCAGTACTAACTCGTCTTGCCTCGTATAATCGACGAGGCAGTCTCGTGTCGCAAGAAATCATTTAAATCAAGGAGTATTTAATGTCTAAGAAATTAACATTTCAAGAAATTATTTTGACTTTGCAACAATACTGGAATGACCAGGGTTGTATGCTGATGCAGGCTTATGATAACGAAAAGGGTGCGGGAACCATGAGTCCTTACACCTTCCTTCGTGCCATTGGTCCTGAGCCATGGAATGCGGCTTATGTAGAGCCATCTCGTCGTCCAGCAGATGGTCGTTACGGGGAAAACCCCAACCGTCTTTACCAACACCACCAATTCCAAGTGGTCATGAAACCATCACCATCAAACATCCAGGAGCTTTACCTTGAGTCATTGGAAAAATTGGGGATCAATCCATTGGAACACGATATCCGCTTCGTTGAAGATAACTGGGAAAACCCATCAACTGGTTCAGCTGGTCTTGGTTGGGAAGTTTGGCTTGACGGTATGGAAATCACTCAGTTCACCTACTTCCAACAAGTCGGTGGTTTGGCAACTGCTCCTGTTACCGCTGAGGTCACTTATGGGTTGGAGCGTTTAGCTTCTTATATCCAAGAAGTAGATTCTGTTTACGATATTGAGTGGGCTCCAGGGGTAAAATACGGAGAAATCTTCCTTCAACCAGAATACGAGCACTCAAAATACAGCTTTGAAGTTTCTGACCAAGATATGCTTCTTGAAAACTTCGAAAAATTTGAAAAAGAAGCAGGACGTGCTTTGGAATTGGGCCTTGTTCACCCAGCCTATGACTATGTTTTGAAATGCTCACACACCTTCAACTTGCTAGATGCACGTGGTGCTGTTTCTGTTACAGAACGCGCTGGCTACATTGCCCGCATCCGTAACTTGGCCCGTGTTGTAGCCAAAACTTTCGTCGCAGAACGTAAAAAACTTGGTTACCCACTTCTCGACGAAGCCACACGCGCAAAACTCCTAGCAGAAGAGGAAGAATAAAGAGAGCGTATTAGATGGGATTGACTGATAGAGCAATCCTACAGAACCAGTTGCCGCAGTGATAAAGGTATCGTTAGAGAAACTAACGATACCAGGCAAAATTGGAGACTTTAGGCTCCAATTTTAGCAATGAAACGACGAAGTCGGTTGCTTGCGTGCCAATCACATAAGGCAAACTGGAAAAAAAGATATTTTTCGGAGAAAAAACATGACAAAAAACTTATTAGTAGAACTAGGACTTGAAGAGTTGCCAGCCTACGTTGTCACACCAAGTGAAAAACAACTCGGTGAAAAAATGGCAGCCTTCTTGGATGACAACCGTCTTTCATACGAAAGCATTCAAACCTTCTCAACGCCACGCCGTTTGGCTGTCCGTGTCATTGGTTTGGCGGATCAACAAACGGATTTGACTGAAGATTTTAAAGGACCTTCTAAGAAAATCGCCTTGGATGCAAATGGAAACTTCTCAAAAGCGGCCCAAGGATTCGTCCGTGGAAAGGGCTTGACCGTTGACGATATCGAATTCCGTGAAGTCAAAGGGGAAGAGTACGTTTATGTTACGAAACACGAAGCTGGAAAACCTGCCAAAGAAGTCTTGGCTGGCCTTCCAGAAGTACTTGCTTCATTGACCTTCCCAGTCAGCATGCACTGGGCTAACAACAGCTTTGAATACATCCGTCCAGTCCATACCTTGACAGTGCTTTTGGGTGATGAAGCGCTTGACCTTGATTTCTTGGATATCCAATCAGGTCGTGTCAGTCGTGGACACCGTTTCCTTGGACATGAAGTGGAAATTACCAATGCGGATTCTTATGAAGAAGACCTTCGCACGGTTTACGTGATTGCGGATAGCAAAGAACGTGAAAACATGATTCGTGAGCAAATCAAGGCTATCGAGGCTGTAGAAGGAGTAAAAGTCCAAATCGAAGAAGGACTTCTAAATGAAGTCTTGAACTTGGTGGAATACCCAACGGCCTTTATGGGAAGCTTTGACACCAAATATTTGGACGTTCCAGAAGAAGTCTTGGTGACCTCAATGGAAACACACCAACGTTACTTTGTTGTACGTGACCTGGATGGTCAGCTCAAACCAAACTTCATCTCCGTCCGTAATGGAAACGCTGAACACTTGGAAAATGTTGTTCGAGGAAATGAAAAAGTATTGGTGGCACGTCTTGAAGATGGTGAATTCTTCTGGCGTGAAGACCAAAAACTTAAGATTGAAGACCTGGTTGCTAAATTGGCACACGTGACCTTCCATGAAAAAATTGGTTCTCTTTCAGAACACATGGCGCGTGCTGGTGTCATTGCAGCGTCACTAGCTGAGCAAGCTGGTTTGACAACTGAAGAAACGGCAGCCGTCGCTCGTGCAGCTGAAATCTACAAATTTGACCTCTTGACGGGTATGGTCGGAGAGTTCGATGAATTGCAAGGAATCATGGGTGAAAAATACGCCCTCCTAGCTGGTGAAGATGCTGCGGTTGCGACAGCTATCCGTGAGCACTACCTTCCTGATTCAGCAGACGGAGCTCTTCCAGAGACTAAGGTTGGTGCTATCCTTGCGCTTGCAGATAAATTGGATACCCTCCTTTCCTTCTTCTCAGTAGGCTTGATTCCATCAGGTTCCAATGACCCTTATGCGCTTCGTCGTGCAACACAAGGGATTGTTCGTATCTTGGATGCTTTTGGTTGGCATATCCCTATGGATGAGTTGATTGATAGCCTTTACGGACTTTCATTTGATAGCCTTTCCTATGACAATCAAGCAGAAGTGCTCAACTTCATCAAGGCGCGTGTGGACAAGATGATGGGACGCACACCAAAAGATATCAAAGAAGCTGTTCTTGCTAGTTCAAACTTTGTCGTGGCTGATATGCTGGAAGCAGCTGAAGCTCTTTCAGAAGCTGCGAAGACCGATGGTTACAAGGCGGCTGTTGAGTCCCTCTCTCGTGCCTTCAACTTGGCAGAAAAAGCAGATGCTTCAGTAGCAGTCGATGCTAGTCTCTTTGAAAATGATCAAGAAAAAGCCCTTGCCAAAGCGATTGAAGAGCTTGAATTGACTGGTTCAGCTAGTGACAAATTGGCTCAACTCTTTGCTCTTAGCCCAATCATCGATGATTTCTTTGACAATACCATGGTAATGGCAGAAGATGAGGCTGTTAAAAACAACCGTCTGGCCCTTCTTGCAGGCCTTGTAGCGAAAGCTAATAATGTTGCAGCCTTCAACCAATTGAACACAAAATAAGTACCTGATGACAGGTAGAAAGTAGGTCTTATTATGACACCTGAAAAAATCGCTCGAATCAATGAGCTTGCTAAAAAGAAAAAAACAGAAGGTTTGACGCCAGAAGAAGAAGTGGAACAAGCAAAACTTCGTGAAGAATACATTGAAGGCTATCGTCGCTCAGTTCGTCACCATATTGAAGGAATTAAAGTGGTTGACGAAGAAGGCAATGACGTGACACCAGAAAAATTGCGCCAAGTCCAACGGGAGAAAGGTTTGCACGGCCGTAGTTTGGATGACCCTAATTCATAAATAGACAATAGAAAACTCGATCAGAAGTTGAACTGATCGAGTTTTCTTGTTCTATATGGGTCACTCTGAATCCTTATCTCTATTTTTGTAGTTTTTCCATTGATTTTTAAAAATCCAAATGGAGACGGCAAGAACGAAGGTTGCTGTCCAAAAAATCCAAGGGACAGGGGTACGTAGGAAAAAGTAGACTGCAATTAGATCGGCCACTAGCAGGCCAAGGAGGAGGTATTTCTTATCTTTCATGGAATTATTGTATCACAAAATGCTTCTCTCGGTCTATTGGTTGATAGGATGAGCTTTTGAAGAATGGGAATTTTTAATCCGAAAATGATGAGCAGATAGAGAAGAGAATCTCAAGTGCATCCTGGTCAGATTTGTGGTAAAATAGATAGGATATGAGTAAAGAATTTCATCATGTAACGGTCTTGCTCCATGAAACGATTGATATGCTGGATGTAAAGCCAGATGGAATCTATGTGGATGCCACTCTAGGTGGAGCCGGCCATAGCGAATATTTATTAAGTCAATTAAGTGAAAAAGGGCATTTATATGCTTTTGACCAGGATCAGCATGCGATTGATAATGCGGAGAAACGATTAGCTCCTTATGTTGAAAAGGGCATGGTAACCTTCATCAAAGACAATTTCCGGAATCTTCAAGCACGTCTCCAAGAAATGGGAGTCAATGAGATTGATGGAATCTGTTATGATTTAGGAGTTTCTAGTCCCCAGTTAGATGAGCGGTCTCGCGGTTTTTCTTATAAAAAAGATGCTCCCTTGGACATGCGG
Source organism: Streptococcus sp. A12 (assembly GCF_905372335.1). GTDB lineage: Bacteria > Bacillota > Bacilli > Lactobacillales > Streptococcaceae > Streptococcus. The sequence goes on along the minus strand of NZ_CAJPOU010000009.1, from coordinate 39,773 downwards.
ATGAATCAAGAAGCCTCTTTGACGGCTTATGACGTGGTCAACAACTATGATTACCACGATCTAGTCCGAATCTTTTTCAAGTATGGGGAAGATAAGTTTTCCAAGCAAATTGCTAGAAAGATCGAACAAGCGCGTGCGGTAAAACCGATTGAAACGACGACAGAATTGGCTGAAATCATCAAATCGGCAAAACCGGCTAAGGAACTAAAGAAAAAGGGGCATCCAGCCAAACAAATTTTTCAGGCGATTCGAATTGAAGTCAACGATGAATTGGGAGCGGCGGATGAATCAATCCAGCAGGCCATGGACTTGTTGGCCATCGATGGTCGTATTTCAGTCATTACCTTTCATTCGTTAGAGGATCGTTTGACCAAGCAATTGTTTAAAGAAGCTTCTACAGTAGAAGTACCGAAGGGCTTGCCTTTCATCCCAGAGGACTTAAAACCAAAAATGGAATTAGTCTCTCGAAAACCGATTCTTCCAAGCCAAGAAGAGTTAGAGAAGAACAACCGAGCTCATTCTGCAAAATTGCGGGTTGCTCGAAAAATTCATAAGTAAGAGGAAATAAACATGGCAGATCAACCATTACGATCTCGGGGCAGTCAATTGCAAGATCGTATTCGTCGCTTTACCAGAGTAGAAAAAGCTTTTTATGGCTCGATTGTCCTAACAGGGATTATTCTCGCTGTCAGTATTATTTTTATGCAGACGCGGATTCTACAAGTACAAAGTGATTTGACAAACCTCAATACGGAACTAAAAACAAAAGAGACTGAACTAGAAGATATCCGACAAGAAGTCAATGAGTTGACTCGATATGAACGCTTGTCTAAGTTAGCTAGTTCTCAGGGGATGACCCTCCAAAAAGAAAATCGAAAAGTGGTGAGTTCAAGTAGCGATGAGTAAATTAAAAAAGAAAATCATTCGTTATTCCCTTAAAAAAAGGAAACTTCCAGACCAAAATCGTCGGCAAGTAGCTAAGAATTTAAGTTTGCTTTCCATTCTTGTTTTCTTCATATTTCTCATTAATTTTGCAGTTATTATAGGCACAGATAGCAAATTCGGAAAAAATTTATCTGAGTTATCCCATCAAGTCCATCAGAAAACAGAGATTGTTCCAGCCAAACGAGGAACAATTTATGACCGAAATGGAGCTGTTATTGCTGAGGATGCGACGACTTATAATGTTTATGCGATTATCGACAAAACCTATAAATCGGCAAAAGGTGAAGTATTATACGTTGAAGAAAGTCAATACAACCAAGTAGCGGACGTTTTTAATCGTTATTTGGGCATGGAAAAAGACTATGTCGTCCAACAACTGTCTCAGAAGAAGCTCAACCAGGTTTCTTTTGGTGCAGCGGGGAACGATATCAGCTATAGCAATATGGATGCTATCCGGAGTGAACTAGAAGCTGCCAACATTAAAGGTGTTGATTTTACGACGAGTCCAAACCGGAGTTATAAAAATGGGACCTTTGCCTCTCAATTTATCGGTCAAGCTCAATTGATAGAAGATAAAGAAGGCAATAAAACCCTACAGGGAACAACAGGAATCGAAAAGTCTTTGGATCGTATCCTAGGTGGTCAGGATGGCGTTGTGACCTATGAAAAGGATCGCAACGGAAATATTGTGCCGGGATCCGATAAGGTTGCCGTGAAGACCGAAGATGGAAAGGATGTCTACACAACCCTTTCTGCAGAACTTCAAACCTATCTCGAAACCCGAATGGATGTTTTCCAAGAAAAGGTAAAAGGTAAATATGTCAGTGCGACACTGGTCAGTGCCAAAACGGGGGAAATCCTTGCAACGACGCAACGTCCAACCTATAATGCAGATACCAAAGAAGGCTTGGATATTAAGAATCTGAGAACCTGGAACACGATTCTTTACCAGGATCAATACGAACCAGGTTCGACTATGAAGGTCATGACCTTGGCAGCGGCGATTGATCATGGGACTTTCCCAGCCTATAACGAGGTATATTACAATAACGAGTTGCAAGTGAAAGATGCAACCATCAAAGACTGGGAAATCAATATGGGCTTGTCAGAAGGTCGCTATATGAATATTGCCCAAGGTTTTGCCTATTCAAGTAACATTGGGATGACCAAGCTTGAACAGAAGATGGGCAATAATGTCTGGATGAATTACCTCACACTCTTTAAGTTCGGACTTCCTACACGTTTTGGAATGGGAGACGAAAGTTTTGGAGGTCTACCAGGTGATAACTATGTCACTCAAGCCATGTCTTCTTTCGGTCAAGGGATTTCGGTGACCCAAACGCAGATGTTGCGTGCATTTTCTGCCATTGCAAATGATGGGGAAATGTTGGAGCCTAAATTTATCAGTGCGATCTACGACGGCAAGCATGAATCCGCTCGTAAATCACGAAGAGAGATTGTCGGCAATCCAGTATCCGCTTCGGCTGCCCAACAGACCCGTAATTACATGATCACAGTAGGGACTGATCCTCAATTTGGTACCCTCTATTCATCGGATGGTCCCATTATCCAAGTAGCTGGACAAAATGTTGCTGTTAAATCAGGGACAGCCCAAATTGCAACGGCTAATGGCTACCTGGAAGGCGAAAATGACAATATCAACTCAATCGTTGTCATGACACCTGCTGAAGACCCAGATTTCATTATGTATGTGACGGTTCAACAGCCTGAAGTCAGCTTTAGTCCAAAGAGCTGGCAAGAACTGGTCAATCCAGTCTTGGAAGATGCGGTTGCGTTGAAGGATGAGTTGAATTTGGTAACGGAAACCAAAGCCTTGGATGGGGTCACGAAAGAGGACACCTATAAGATGCCGTCGGCAGAATCCTTGTCGAAAGAATTGAACTTGAAGCAGACCATCAGCCCAGGTGGCTTCGCAGATGAACTGCGTCGCAATCTGATCCAGCCTGTCGTCCTAGGAACTGGAAAGAATATTAAAAAGATGTCTGTATCAGCAGGAACGAAATTAAAAGCAAATGAGCAAGTGTTATTATTAACAGATGACTTGGACTCAGTTCCGGATATGTATGGCTGGACCAAGGAAAATGTTGATAAATTTGCGGAATGGACGGGCATTGAGATCACCTATAAAGGGGACGGTTCTCGTGTGAGCAAACAAAACGTCAAAGTAGAAACTGCTTTAAAGAAGACGAAGAAAATAACAATTACATTAGGAGATTGATATGTTACTTGCTACCCTAGTAGTATCCTTTATACTGACGGTTATTGGCATTCCAGCCTTTATCCGTTTCTATCAACGGGCCCATATTTCGGGGCAACAAATGCACGAAGATGTGAAGCAACACAAAGCCAAAGCAGGCACTCCAACTATGGGGGGAGTGGTTTTCTTGATCACTTCAGTCTTTGTCACCCTTGTCTTTAGCTTCCTAACTGGGAACTTTACGCGCCCTGTTCAATTGATCCTCTTTATTTTGGTCTTGTATGGAATCGTCGGTTTCTTGGATGACTTCTTGAAGGTCTTTCGTAAGATCAATGAAGGGCTAAATCCCAAGCAAAAATTAGCTCTACAATTGGTGGGAGGAATCATTTTCTATCTCTTTTCTGAACGCCATGGAGCTGGTAGTCTTCTCAATGTCTTTGGTTGGAATGTCTATTTGGGACATTTCTATATTATCTTTGCCTTGTTCTGGTTGGTTGGTTTTTCAAATGCAGTCAACTTAACGGACGGGATTGATGGCTTGGCAAGCATTTCGGTAACCATCAGCTTGATCGCTTATTCCATTATAGCTATTTGGCAAAGACGAATCGATATCCTTTTTGTGACCATCAGTATGATTGGAGCTCTATTAGGTTTCTTCGTCTACAACCACAAGCCGGCCAAGATTTTCATGGGAGATGTTGGAAGCCTAGCCCTAGGTGGGATGCTTGCGACTCTATCCATGGCTCTCCACGTAGAGTGGACCTTGCTCTTGATTGGGATTGTCTATGTCTTTGAGACTAGCTCTGTCATGCTCCAAGTGTCCTATTTCAAATGGACCAAGAAACGGACAGGGGAAGGACGGCGTATCTTCCGCATGACGCCTTTCCATCACCATTTGGAATTGGGTGGTCTGTCTGGTAATGGACTTAAATGGTCTGAGTGGAAGGTTGATGCCTTTCTCTGGAGTGTTGGTGCAGGAATGAGCGCCTTGACTCTCTTGATCTACTATTTGACCAATTCATAAGTCATGAATCATAAAAGGTTGGGATCGCTATCTCAGCCTTTTTCGCTAGCTAGGAATTGCTGTCCAAAAGAAGAGCGGGAAGAGGAGTTTTCTGATATAATAGTAGAGATGATGAAAGGATAAGAGAATGAAATTTACAGATTTTAAGTTTAAGGACTATATCCAAGAGGCCTTAAAAGAGATTAATTTTATCGAAGCAACAGAAGTTCAAGAAAAGCTGATTCCGATTGTTTTAGCAGGCCGTGATCTGGTCGGTGAATCTAAAACAGGATCAGGGAAGACCCATACTTTCCTCTTGCCAATTTTTCAAACCTTAAATGAGGATAGTAGCCATGTCGAAGTGGTCATTACAGCGCCTAGTCGGGAATTGGCCACACAAATTTACCAAGCGGCTCGTCAGATTGCTAGCTACTGTGAAAAAGTAATTCGGATTGCCAACTACGTTGGGGGAACTGATAAGGCTCGTCAAATCGATAAGCTCCAAGTAGCCCAGCCCCATATTGTCATTGGGACACCTGGACGGATCTATGATTTGGTCGCTTCTGGAGACTTGGCTATTCATAAGGCTCACACCTTTGTGGTTGATGAGGCGGATATGACTCTCGATATGGGCTTTTTGACGACGGTAGACAAGATTGCGTCCATTCTTCCCAAACAACTCCAATTCTTAGTCTTCTCAGCAACGATTCCGCAAAAGTTACAACCCTTCTTGAAGAAATATTTGTCTAACCCTGTCATGGAGCAGATCAAAACCAAAACGGTGATCTCGGACACCATTGATAACTGGTTGGTATCGACAAAAGGGCGCGATAAGAATGAGCAAATCTATCAATTGACGCAGGCTCTTCAACCTTATCTGGCAATGATTTTTGTGAATACCAAGGACAGAGCGGACGATTTGCATGCTTTTCTAGTAGAGAAGGGGCTCAAGGTCGCTAAAATCCATGGGGGGGTTCCTCCACGGGAGCGCAAGCGAATCATGAACCAAGTCAAAAACCTCGATTTTGAATATATCGTGGCGACGGACTTGGCAGCGCGTGGGATTGATATTGAAGGGGTCAGTCATGTCATCAACGATGCTATCCCACAAGACTTATCCTTCTTTGTCCACCGCGTTGGTCGGACTGGTCGGAATGGTCTTCCTGGTACAGCCATTACCCTCTATCAACCGAGTGATGACTCAGACATTCGGGAGCTTGAAAAATTGGGCATCCAGTTTGTCCCTAAGGTCTTGAAGGCTGGAGTTATCGAAGATACCTATGACCGGGATCGCCGGGCTAATCGTGAAAAACGCCAAGAAAAACTCGACATTGAGATGATCGGCTTGGTCAAGAAGAAAAAGAAAAAAATCAAGCCAGGCTACAAGAAAAAAATCAAATGGGCTGTGGACGAGAAACGTCGGAAAGCCAAGCGAGCTGAGAATCGTGCTCGCGGTCGGGCAGAAAGAAAGGCGAAACGCCAAACCTTTTAGTGATAAAGAAAATTAAAGATTTCCATAAAAATTAACTATTTGGTCGCTGATTTATTTTGTGATAGACTATCTGTAGGTAGTCTATTTTTTTGCTCTTAGGGGAGATGCTTGCTTGTTATCACATCAGACCTCATGATTTACGAACGATCAGTAGCAAAACTCAGCATTTTAACTGTAAATATGATAGAATGATTCATTATCGAGGGAGGAAGTAACGAAGATGTTTACAACTATTTATCTGGCATCTGGCTGGTATGAAGAGTTTTTAAAATGGATACCAGAAGGAGAAATCTTTAACCTACGCGTCGTTTTTGAAGCTATTCCAGGAATTTTAAAAGAGCTTCCAAATACGATTTTGTTAACCTTGGCAGGAGCCTTTTTTGGTTTATTGCTAGCCCTATTATTTGCCATTGTCAAAATCAATCGGGTAAAAATCCTCTACCCGATCCAAGCCTTGTTTGTGAGTTTTTTAAGAGGGACACCAATTTTGGTCCAGTTGATGCTGACCTATTATGGAATCCCGCTCCTATTGAAGGCCATTAACCAACAATATGGGACAGCCTTTAATATCAACGATGTGCCAGCCCATTTATTTGTCATTGTGGCCTTTGCCTTCAATGAGGCAGCCTATGCCAGTGAGACCATTCGGGCAGCGATTTTATCTGTTGATGCGGGTGAAATCGAAGCAGCGAAGAGTCTAGGGATGACCAATGCCCAAGTTTATCGTCGAATTATTATTCCAAATGCAGCAGTGGTTGCGACTCCGACCTTGATCAACTCTTTGATTGGTTTGACCAAGGGGACTTCTCTGGCCTTTTATGCTGGAGTTTTGGAAATCTTTGCCCAAGCCAAGATTATGTCGGGGAATGACAGCCGCTACTTTGAGCGCTTTATCTCTGTTTCATTGATCTACTGGGCCATTAATATTTTGATTGAACAATTGGGACGCTGGATCGAACAGGTACTCGCTATCAAAGATCCAAAAGTTGTTACCCAAACCTTGCAAGAGGAGGAACGAGCAGCATGATTCGGATTTCACAATTATCAAAATCTTTTTCCGGTCAAGTGGTCCTAGACCATCTCGATTTGGAAGTTCAAAAAGGGGAAGTTGTTGCCTTGATTGGTTCTTCTGGAGCTGGGAAATCAACCTTCTTGAGAAGCTTGAACTATTTGGAAGCACCAGATAGTGGCAGCATTGAGATCAATGGGGAAAAGGTAGACTTTGAAACCATCAGCAAGGACGAGATCCTGACCCTTCGAAGAAAGCTAGCTATGGTCTTTCAACAGTTTAATCTTTTCAGTCGCAAGACTGCTTTGGACAATGTCAAGGAAGGACTGATCGTCGTCAAAGGCTTATCCGACCAGGAGGCGACCAAGATTGCCAAAGAAGAACTCGCAAAAGTCGGTCTGTCGGACCGCGAAACCCATTACCCTCGTCATTTGTCCGGAGGGCAGAAACAGCGGGTAGCCTTGGCGCGTGCCCTAGCCATGAAGCCGGAAGTCCTCTTGTTGGATGAGCCAACTTCAGCCCTCGATCCGGAATTGGTCGGAGAGGTAGAAAAAGCCATCGCAGCAGCAGCTCAGGCAGGTCAAACCATGATTCTAGTCAGTCATGATATGAGCTTTGTTTCCCAGGTGGCAGACAAGGTCTTGTTCCTCGACAAGGGGAAAATTATTGAATCTGGGACACCAGAAGAAATCATGAAAGCTCCTAAAGAAGAGCGGACAAAAGAATTCTTTGCTAGTTACAAACGAACATTTGTTTGATATAATATATAAGAGATCGAGTCTGGAACGCGATGTTTCAGACTCGGATTTTTCTTTGAGTAGGTGCCTCAGGAGAAGAGGATTATATGTAGTTCATTTTTCCGCGAAGATAGAAGTTTCAAGTTGATCAACGGTTAACGAAAGGCAACGAATCGGCACCTCATCCCCTCATTCCAATTTTGGATACAAAGGAGATCTTATGTTAAACCAATTGCTATCTCTCTATATCGAGAGCCTAATCATCACTTCAATTGGGGTGTTGGTTGCTTCAGCTATTTGGATAAGCTTGCGAGTGGCTCGTAAGACGGATAAAACAGCTAAGAAACGCCAATTACACCTCTATGATATTTTATTAATTGATATTATGACAATTCCAGTCCTCACTTTTGCAGTCATTGGAGTTCTATTTATTCTTCGAGCAAGATAATTGCAAAATGGATCAATTGGAGTTAGAATCAAGATAGTTACAACAAAAGGAGAAGCTTATGTATGATACACTGATTATCGGCGCAGGACCTGCGGGAATGACTGCAGCCTTGTATGCAGCCCGCAGCAATCTAAAGGTTGCCTTGTTAGAAGCTGGAATTCCTGGCGGACAGATGAACAATACATCCGATATCGAGAATTATCCAGGCTATGCCAATATCAGTGGACCTGAATTGGCTGAAAAAATGTTCGAGCCACTAGAAGCCGTAGGTGTGGAACACTTGTTCGGCAGAGCCGAAAACATTGTGGATCAAGGAAGCTACAAGGAAATTACGACAGATGATGGCGTCTTGCAAGCCAAGACCGTTATTATCGCAACAGGTTCCAACCATCGCTTGTTGGGAGTTCCGGGTGAAGAAGAATTAAATAGTCGTGGGGTTTCTTATTGCGCTGTCTGTGATGGTGCCTTCTTCCGTGATGAATACCTCATGGTTGTTGGTGGAGGAGACTCTGCGGTTGAAGAGGCAATCTTCCTGACTCAGTTTGCTAAGTCTGTTACCATTGTTCATCGACGCGATGCCCTACGTGCCCAAAAAGTTCTTCAAGACCGGGCTTTTGCCAATGAAAAGATTCACTTTGCTTGGAATACAGTGGTCGAAGAGATCAAAGGGGACAACCGTGTGACCAGTCTGGTCTTAAAAGATGTTCAAACAGGTGAGGTTCGCGAGCAAGCAGCTGGGGGTGTCTTTATCTATGTGGGCTTGGATCCTGTCAGTGACTTTGCCAAAGACCTCAGTATTCTAGACGATCAAGGTTGGGTGATCACTGATGATCACATGAAGACCTCCGTGCCGGGTGTCTTTGCGGTTGGAGATGTCCGCCAAAAAGATCTTCGTCAGGTCACCACAGCTGTTGGGGATGGCGCTGTCGCCGGTCAAGAAGCTTATAAATATATTACTGAACACGAAAAATAAGAAAGAAGAAAGGGATGTTCGTCTGATGGAAAGAGGCGAAGATCCCTTCTTTTTTACGATAAAAATGAGGCTTAGCCCGGATTAAAGTCATGTGGTCCTGCTTAAAATGTGCTATAATGTGTTTAAAATTATTTTGGACTGTGCCAGTTGACAGAGCGTGACTGGTGCCATGACGTAAGAAAAAAGAAGAGGGATCAAACATGTACCCAGATGATAGTTTAACTCTCCATACGGATTTGTACCAAATCAATATGATGCAGGTTTACTTTGAGCAAGGCATCCACAATAAAAAGGCGGTCTTCGAAGCCTATTTTCGCCAGCAACCCTTTAAAAATGGCTATGCCGTCTTTGCTGGTCTTGAGCGCATTGTCAACTATTTGAAGAATCTACGTTTTTCAGAGTCAGATATTGCCTACTTAGAATCCTTGGGCTACGAAGGAGCCTTCCTGGATTACTTGAAAAATTTCAAAATGGAATTGACCGTTCGTTCTGCCAAAGAAGGGGACCTGGTCTTTGCCAATGAGCCGATTGTTCAAGTAGAAGGACCGCTAGCCCAGTGTCAATTGGTCGAAACGGCCCTCCTCAATATTGTCAATTTCCAAACCTTGATTGCTACAAAAGCAGCTCGGATTAAGGCTGTGATCGAAGACGAACCTTTGATGGAGTTCGGAACTCGTAGAGCACAAGAAATGGATGCGGCTATTTGGGGAACCCGTGCAGCCGTTATTGGGGGCGCTAACGGGACCAGTAACGTACGTGCAGGAAAACTCTTTGACATCCCTGTCCTTGGGACCCATGCCCATGCCTTGGTGCAGGTCTATGGCGATGATTATAAAGCCTTCAAGGCCTATGCTGAGACCCATCGCAACTGTGTCTTCCTAGTGGATACCTATGATACGTTACGCATTGGAGTTCCAGCTGCGATTCAGGTAGCGCGTGAGATGGGCGATCGCATTAATTTCCTAGGTGTCCGGATTGACTCTGGAGATATTGCCTACATCTCGAAAAAGGTTCGCCAACAGTTGGATGAAGCTGGTTTCACAGAAGCGAAGATTTATGCTTCAAATGATTTGGATGAGAACACCATCCTCAACTTGAAGATGCAAAAGGCTAAGATTGATGTCTGGGGTGTCGGAACTAAGTTGATCACAGCCTATGACCAACCAGCTCTCGGAGCAGTCTATAAGATTGTTGCTATCGAAGACGAAAATGGTCAAATGCGAAATACCATCAAGCTGTCTAACAATGCTGAAAAAGTTTCAACCCCAGGGAAGAAGCAAGTTTGGCGGATTACCAGTCGGGAAAAAGGCAAATCTGAAGGGGATTACATCACTTACGATGGAGTAGATGTCAATGAACTGACAGAAATCAAGATGTTCCATCCGACCTATACCTATATCAAGAAGACAGTTCGCGATTTCGATGCCATCCCTCTCTTGGTTGATATTTTCAAAGATGGGAAACTAGTCTACGAATTGCCAACCTTGATGGATATCCAAGCCTATGCTCGGAAGGAATTCGACAAGCTCTGGGATGAATACAAACGTGTCCTCAATCCACAACATTACCCAGTGGACTTGGCTAAGGACGTATGGCAAGATAAGATGGACCTCATCGATCAGATGCGTCAGAAAGCCTTGGGAGGTGAAGAAGAATGAGCCTACAAGAAGATATTATTGCCCAATTAGGGGTCAAGCCGGTCATTGATCCTCAAGAAGAGATTCGCCGGTCCATTGATTTTTTGAAGGACTACCTGCAAAAACATCCTTTTCTAAAGACCTTTGTCTTAGGAATTTCGGGAGGACAGGACTCGACCCTAGCAGGTCGCCTGGCTCAATTAGCCATGGAGGAAATGCGGGCAGAGACTGGAGATGCCAGTTATCAGTTTGTTGCAGTCCGCTTGCCCTACGGTGTCCAAGCGGATGAAGCAGATGCCCAAAAGGCCTTGGCCTTCATCCAGCCAGACGTCAGCCTAGTCGTGAACATCAAGGAATCGGTCGATGCCATGGAGCGTGCTGTCGAAGCGACAGGAACGGATGTCTCAGACTTTAACAAGGGCAATATCAAAGCACGGAGCCGGATGATTGCTCAGTATGCTTTAGCGGGTGCCTATAGTGGAGCCGTCATTGGGACAGACCATGCAGCAGAAAACATCACTGGATTCTTTACCAAGTTTGGAGATGGCGGATCCGATATTCTGCCTCTCTACCGCCTCAACAAGCGCCAAGGCAAGCAGTTGCTTCAGGCACAGGGAGCTGATCCAGCCTTGTATGAGAAGGTACCGATTGCAGATTTGGAAGAGGAGAAGCCAGGTATCGCTGACGAAGTAGCTCTTGGGGTGACCTATGCAGAAATTGATGACTACTTAGAAGGGAAATCAGTTAGCCCAGAAGCTCAAGCAACTATTGAAAACTGGTGGCACAAAGGCCAACACAAACGTCATCTACCGATTACGGTATTTGATACCTTCTGGCGTTGATAGAAAAGAAAAGTCGGTTGAGCCGACTTTTTTTAAACAGAATAGGAGGAAAGTAGATGAGAAAATTGGGTACTATTGAACTGGAAACCAAGCGTTTATTATTAAGACGCTTTGTTGTAGAGGATGCAAAGGCAATGTTTGAAAATTGGGCGTCTGATACAGATAATCTTAAATATGTGACTTGGAATCCCCATCCAAATCCTCAAGTGACTCGAGCTTCAATTGAGAGATGGCTCCTTCATTACCAAGAGGAAAACACCTACAAATGGGCGATTTGTAAGAAAGATGATCCCGCACAAGTGATAGGTGATATCAGTGTCGTTTCTCAGGATTCGCAAAAAGAACTGTGTGAAGTCGGCTATATTCTAGGGAAGAAGTTTTGGGGTCAAGGTCTGATGACAGAAGCTTTCCAGGCTGTTTTACACTTTTTGTTGGTAGAGGTGGGAGTCAAGGAAGTTCAGGCCAAGTATGTCAGTTTGAACCCTGCTTCGGGACGGGTAATGGCAAAAGCTGGAATGCAATATCTTGAAACTATCCCAGATGCTGTTGCCAGAAAAGGCTATATCGGAGATCAAATAATCTACACTATCCATTCTTCTGACCTTTAAAACAATTTTTACTTGAAGATTTTAGCCAATGGTCTATAATGGTAAGTAGTTTTACAAAGGAGAATTTTATGTCAGAATTAACGCAAGAATTTACAGATCAACTCTATGCGAATTACCAAGCAAATGTGAAATTTGCGGCTCTTGAAAATGCCATCACCCACAATGGGATTCATGCAGCTTTAGAGACACGCAAAAGTGCAGTAGAAAACACCCCCGTCTTTTCTCTTGATTTGACCAAGGATAAGGTGACGGACCAGAAAGCTTCTGGTCGTTGCTGGATGTTTGCGGCTCTAAATACCTTCCGTCATAAAATGATTGCCAGCTTCCAATTAGAGGATTTTGAGTTGTCTCAAGCTCATACTTTCTTCTGGGACAAGTACGAAAAATCCAACTGGTTCTTGGAACAAATCATTGCGACAGCGGACCAGGACTTGACCAGTCGCAAGGTGGCCTTCCTCCTTCAAACTCCTCAACAAGATGGTGGTCAATGGGATATGGTCGTTTCCCTCTTTGAAAAATATGGGGTCGTACCCAAGTCTGTCTATCCAGAATCCATCTCATCTAGCAATAGCCGGGAGCTCAATACCTACTTAAACAAATTGTTGCGTCAAGATGCTCAGATCCTGCGCGAATTGCTTGCGACTAGAGCAGATCTAGCAACGGTTCAAAGCAAGAAAGAAGAGCTCCTGCAAGAAATCTTTAATTTCTTAGCTATGTCACTGGGCTTGCCCCCTCGTACGTTTAGTTTCTCTTATCGCGATAAGGACAATAATTTTCACACAGAGTCTGGCTTGACACCTCAAAGCTTTTACAAAAAATATGTGGATCTTCAGTTAGAGGACTACGTTTCTGTTATCAATGCTCCTACGGCAGACAAGCCTTATGGTCAGTCCTATACGGTTGAGATGCTGGGGAATGTGGTCGGTAGCCGTGAAGTCCGCTACCTCAACGTCCCGATGGAGCGCTTGAAAGAATTGGCCATTGCCCAAATGAAAGCTGGGGAAACTGTTTGGTTTGGATCAGATGTCGGCCAAGTTAGCAACCGCAAAGCTGGAATCCTGGCAACAGATGTCTATGACTTTGAAGCGGGAATGGATATCCAGCTGACTCAAGATAAGGCAGGGCGCTTGGATTATGCAGAAAGTCTCATGACACATGCTATGGTCTTGACTGGTGTGGATCTGGACGAAGCTGGACGTTCTCTCAAATGGAAGGTTGAGAATTCTTGGGGAGAGAAAGTCGGAACAGATGGCTACTTCGTCGCCTCTGACGCCTGGATGGACGAATACACCTACCAAATAGTCGTTCATAAGGAACTGTTGACGGCGGAAGAATTAGCTGCTTATGAGGCAGAACCGATTGTCCTAGCTCCTTGGGATCCAATGGGGGCTTTGGCTTCTAAATAAGATACATAAAAAACACGATTGTTTAAGAACAATCGTGTTTTATTAATATAGTGTGTTCTAATTAGTGATTTTGCTCATTCTCTTTAGAAGATGATTCTGTGTGTTTAGAATTCTCTTCTGAGCTAGATGAACTTGAGCTTTCTTCTGTTGATTCGCTCGTTTCTTCAACTGTATAGCTTGGCTCATAATAGTAGTAATTGTAGTTGTTCTTACCATTATTGAGATAGAGGTAGGAACCGCTACGGTATACGCCACTTGGTTGGGTCCAGTCTTCGCTACCTGATCCGTATTGTTCATACAAATACAGCATCATTTGTTTGTAGACATCCGTCGCGACTTTGACTCCATCATCTAGGACTGGAGTCAAGCGATTGGTATATCCTGTCCATACAGCCATAGAATATCGTGTGGTGTACCCAACAAACAATTCATCAGGTGTCACAATACTTGAGTAATTGTAGTCTTTGGTCAGTTTTTTTAATTCGTTGTCGGCATAGTTAGAGGTACCTGTTTTACCAGCGTGATAAAGACCAGAGATATTTGCATTGTATCCTGTACCAGCTGTGATAACTGATTTCAACATATCTGTCATCATGTAAGCTGTGGCTTCTTTCATCACTCGTGTTCCAGAGGTTTCAAGGTTCTTCGTTGTACCATCGCTAAAGACAACCCGATTCACATATTGAGGCTTGTAATAGGTACCGCCATTTGCGAAGGTTGCATAAGCAGCGGCCATTTTCTCACTGCTAGCCCCGTATTTGTTGCTAGAGTCACTGGTATTACTTGAGATTGCATTTGCATATACCATTTCTGGATAATCAATCCCCATGCTGCTCAAGAATTTCTGAGCCTTCTTCAAACCAACTTTTTCAAGAGCCCGGACCGCAGGAACGTTACGGGATTGTTGGAGAGCATAGACCATGCTGATATTGCCGTAGTACTGTCTATCCCAGTTATAAATTTGCGTATTTGTACCAGGGAAGTTGTAAGGCGTATCAGGAATGGTTACTCCAGTGGAGTTATACTCTTCATATTCAATTGCGGGAGCATAATCTGAGATAGGTTTCATTGTAGATCCCCAATCTCGGTTCGTTTCGACAGCTTGGTTGGTACCGAAGGATACATTAGATGATTGATGACGGGATCCCAACTGAGCAATGACTTTTCCGTTTGTCACGTCGATGATAGTAGAAGCAACTTGCAACTCATTATCTGGATAATTGACATATTCGTCAGAGTTGTATATATCCCACAGACGTTTTTGAGCTGCGGTATCGACGTTGGTGTAGACATCCATACCAGTTGTCAAGACATTGTAGCCGGTCTCTTCCTCGACTTGTTGGATGACTTCTTTGAGGTAGTTATCCATATAAGCAGGATAGTTGCTAGAGCCGGTTAGACTTTGCAAGCCATCGGTAACAGGTGTATTGACGGCACTTTCGTACTGCTCGTTTGTAATGGACTTCATATCCAACATTTCTTTAAGAACCAGATTACGGCGTTGGAGAGCAGCTTCCGGATTGGTATAAGGATCGTATTGGTTCGGTGCTTGAGGCATTCCGGCCAATAGGGCCACTTGTGGCAGAGAAAGGTCCTTCAAGTCTTTTGCATAGTAGCTACGAGCAGCTGTTTGCATTCCGTAGTTTCCGTTAGACATGTAGACTTTGTTGATGTAGTAGGTCAAAATCTCTTGTTTGGTTGCTTTTTGCTCTAATTGAGTAGCAAGCCAAGCTTCTTGGATTTTCCGAGATAGGGTTTGGTCGGACGACGAAGTAGAGAAGTAAGTGAGTTTGATCAACTGCTGTGTAAGAGTAGATCCTCCTTGGCGACCTCCTCGGAGGTTACTGAAGAAGGCTCCTCCAATACGAATAAAGTCGACCCCTCTGTGGTTGAAAAAGCGGTGGTCTTCAATCGCCACAATCGCATTGACCAAGTCAGTTGGGATTTCATTTGTTTTTACGTTGATTCGTTTCTCAGCACCCAAGTCGGCAATCAGATTGTTTTGATTGTCATAAATTTTACTGGATGTCGTTGCAATGAGGTCTTTCTCAGAAAGAGTCGGTGCTTTTGAGGCATAGTATCCAAATACCAATCCACCCAAAATAAGTAAAAGGAAAAATAAGGAAATAGCCGCAATCGCTGCATATTTTAACCACTGGATAACTGTTTGTTTGTTCATTTAATTACCGCCTAGTAGATTCTGTTCGATAATATCGAGATAAGGGACGCTTGGAAGTCGATCTGTCTCGATACGATAACCATTTTCCTGTATATAGGTCAATGGCATAGATTTACTGCCGTGATCGATGTTGTAAAAGTCGATTAGGGAAGGAGCGGGCAGTAGATAGGTCTCATTGAGCTTTGCAAAATGCAAGAGCACAAAACAAATTCCCCCCTGTTGGACGACTGCAGCCATGTGATCAATCTGGTGCTGATGAAAGTTTTTCATCGGCATGGCTTGTTTTTGCTGGGTCTCTTTTGCTTCAAAATCAATGTAGTGTCCTTTATAAACACCAGAATAGTCTGTGGTAGATGCCTGGCGAAAATAAGCTTCTACAATCTTTGCCCGACTGCGATGAGGATAGTCCACCTTTACAATCTGGATGGGTGTCGGCTTTTTATGAATAACCGCTATCCCTCTAGAAAGGTAGTATTGATTGCTCTCATTAATCATTTTTTCAAATGTCATCCCTCGATTGGCAAAATTCACACTTTGCTTCCTCTGGAGGGGCGAAGAAGATTTCTTGCTAAGTTTGTGAGGATAGTTGACCATCATTCTCCTTATTGGTACAATTACATCACTCTATTATATCACAAAATGAAGAAGGAAGGGGAAATAATGAATAGTTTACTGATTACAGGTTATAAGGCATTTGAATTGGGAATTCTGACAGCTAAGGACCCCCGACTTCCAATAATTAAAGAAGCGATTCGTAGGGATTTAGTCCGTTTTTTGGAAGAGGGAGTCAAGTGGTTGATTTTTACAGGGAATTTAGGTTTTGAAGCTTGGGTTTTAGAGGTTGCTCAGGAATTAAAAAAAGAATACGAGATACAGTTGGCCACAATTTTTATGTTTGAAAATCAAGGAGAGAACTGGAATGAGGCCAATCAAGAAGTCCTAAGTCGCTTTAAACAGGTTAATTTTGTCAAATATGCCTATCCCTCTTATAGCCAGCCAGGTCAATTCAAAGAATACAATACTTTTTTGTTAGAAAATACAGATGGTGCTTATTTATTTTACGACCCAGAACATGAAACAAATCTCAAATATCTTTACAAAATGATGCTAGAAATGGATCAGTATCATGTCAAAAGATTAAACTTTGACGACTTAAATGAAGTAGCGGAAAAAATTTGCGAAAAATAAGTGATTTACCTTGATTTTTGCTCCTCATTTTTTATATAATGATTATGATTAACTAGAACGGAGAGAATGATGGCAAGTATTATTTTTACTGCGAAAGATATTTTTGATCAAGATTTCAAAAAAGAAGTTCGTGGATTTAGTAAAGTTGAGGTAAATGAGTTTTTGGATGATGTCATCAAAGACTATGAAACCTATGCTGCCTTAGTGAAGGAATTGAAAGAAGAAAACGCTCGGCTCCGTGAAGAATTAGCGAAGAAAACGAGCCAAGCAACTCCGAGTCCATCAGTTCCTGAATCTGCTCCAAAGCATGAGTTTCCTCAGGTCACTACTACGACAAACTTCGATATTTTGAAACGCTTAAATCGTCTAGAAAAAGAAGTCTTCGGGAAACAAGTCGTAGATCGTGATTTTTAAGACATAAAAGATGAATCGTGCAATTTTTGGATAATCGCGTGAGAGCTTTCTCTCATGAGGAAAGTCCATGCTAGCACAGGCTGTGATGCCTGTAGTGTTTGTGCTAGGTGAATCCATAAGCCTAGGGACTTGATCTTCAAGTTACGGCGAGCGAACGGGCTAAGTCTTAGGATAAGTTCTATTAGCTCTGAAAGTGCCACAGTGACGTAGTTTTTAGGGAAACCTAAAAAGTGGAACGCGGTAAACCCCTCAAGCTAGCAACCCAAACTTTGGTCGGGGCATGGAATGCATGGAAACGAACATAGCATTCTGACTGGAAACAGTAGACAGATGATTATCGAAGGAAATGGTACCTAGTCATTTCTGGAACAAAACATGGCTTATAGAAAATTGCATATAGGTGGTGAGGGGGAGAGAAATCTCAACCTCCTTTTTTAAACAATGAGGAACAAATGAAAAAACAATTTGAATTAATTGCGACAGTTGCTGCTGGATTAGAAGCAGTGGTTGGGCGTGAATTACGAGAGCTGGGCTACGATTGCCAAGTGGAAAATGGACGAGTCCGTTTCAAAGGCGATGTTCGTGCAATCATCGAAACCAATCTTTGGTTGCGGGCTGCAGACCGAATCAAGATCGTCGTAGGATCCTTTCCTGCCCGTACCTTTGAAGAACTCTTTCAAGGAGTTTTTGCCTTGGATTGGGACCAATACCTCCCTTTAGGAGCACGTTTCCCCATCTCCAAAGCAAAATGTGTCAAATCCAAACTGCATAACGAACCGAGTGTACAAGCGATTTCAAAAAAGGCTGTTGTTAAAAAGTTGCAAAAACACTATGCCCGCCCGGAAGGCGTTCCATTGATTGAAAATGGACCAGAATTTAAAATTGAAGTTTCCATTTTGAAGGACCAAGCGACTATTCTAATTGATACCACTGGTAGCAGCCTTTTCAAACGTGGTTATCGGACGGAAAAAGGGGGCGCACCCATTAAGGAAAATATGGCGGCAGCCATTCTTCAACTTTCCAATTGGTATCCAGATAAGCCTTTGGTTGATCCGACTTGTGGATCAGGGACCTTCTGTATCGAAGCAGCGATGATGGCTCGCCAGATAGCGCCAGGCTTGAGACGGACCTTCTCATTTGAAGAGTGGAATTGGGTGGATGATCGACTGATTCAAGAAGTTCGCACAGAGGCTAGTAAAAAAATCAATCGGGACCTTGTTCTAGACATCATGGGAACCGATATCGATGCGCGGATGGTTGAGATTGCCAAAGAAAATGCTCAAAAAGCTGGAGTTGCAAGTGATATCACCTTTAAGCAAATGAGGGTTCAAGATTTGCGCTCGGAGAAGATCAATGGGGTCATCATCTCCAATCCACCGTATGGTGAACGTTTATCCGATGATGCAGGAGTGACAAAATTGTACGCTGAAATGGGAGAGGTCTTTGCACCATTGAAGACTTGGAGTAAATTTATCTTGACCAGTGATGAAGATTTTGAAAAGAAATTTGGGAGACAAGCGGATAAAAAACGAAAATTATATAACGGAACCTTAAAGGTTGACTTGTATCAGTTCTTTGGGGAACGGGTACGTCGACAAGCGGCTAGTGAGAAAGGAAACATATGACAAAAGAAGATAAACAGCAGTTGGGCCAAGATGCAGAGTCAGTTCTTGATTTTAAGGACGCCAAAGAGATGACGATTGGCCAAGCAAACCGCAAGGCTGAAGAAATCGAAGCAGGCGTCAAGGAAACAGACAATGTCCTTGATAAATACATCAAACAGCACCGTGACGAAATTGAAGCTCACAAGTTTGATACCATCGTCATGAAGAAGGAAATGTTAGCTGAGGCAGAGGAAGCAGCCACTGTGGAAACAACAGAGTCAATTCCAAACGAAGAACCAGTAAAAGAAGCAATACCGGCTGAAGCAGGTCAAAAAGAAGGTGCGTCTACTCGCATTCCTGATCCAATTCCTGGGGAACGTCCGGCAAAAATTAAATTTGGTCCAGAGCCAACAGAACCATATGTGGATGAAGAAATTGAGATTCCTGAAGAACCGAAAAAGAGCCGGGTAAAACCAATTTTATTTTCAGCTTTAGCTCTGACAGCAGTTGCTACGGCTAGTTGGTTGTCTTATCAATGGATCCGTAACCAGTCTAAAGGGGAAACGACAGTCGTCTCTTCTACTAGCTCATCTAGCAAGAAGTCCTCTAGTTCTTCTGCCTCAACGAGTGCGAATACAGAGGCTTTGCTGAAGGATTTTAACGATCAGTATGCAGCTTTCTTTACAGATGACACGCAGACGAAGTTGAAAAATGATTCTTTTGGTAACTTGGAAAAACTAAAAGCAAGTTTAGAAAAATTGAAAGATACCAAGGAATACGATGCAGCCAAGAGTAAATACGATGAATTGGTGAAGCAGGTTTCTGCTATTCAAACAGTAAACTCTCAGTTTACCAGCCCAGTTATTAAGGATGGGGCCATCGATACCAAGGCGCAGGTAAAGAGTGATGCAGTCTTTTCAGATGTGTCGACATCTAATACAAAATTGAACCAATTATTGAAGGATGCTGCAGCTCAAGGACGATCACAACAAGTTGCCACTCCAGCACCTGTGACAGATGGTGGAGGCAGTGCTACCGGAGGAAGTGCAGCTTCTTCTGGAACGGTTACCAGTCCAGCTCCGACTCCAGCCCCAGCTACTGAAGGCAGCACGACAGGCGGAGTGAACCCAGGCTATTCTGGCTTTGGTCTTCAAAGTACTGGTGTGCCACTTCAACGAAACTTGAGCCGGGTGCCATACAACCAAGCAGCGCTTGACGATGTAAACAATCCTGCATGGACCTTTAACCCTGGTATTTTGGAGAAAGTTCTGAAGATTGCCCGGGAACGTGGTCATATCGTCGGAGATCAATACATATTGGAACGCGTGAATATTATCAACGGCAATGGTTATTACAACCTCTTTAAGCCAGATGGAACATATTTGTTTAGTATCAATGCTAAAACAGGCTACTTTGTCGGAAACGGAAAAGGCCATTCCGATGCATTGGATTATTAAGAATTAGAAAAGACTTCTCTTTCAAAGAGAAGTCTTTTGTTTTTTATACGATATGGCGTGTGAATGGATCGTCAGAAATACCTTGTTCGAGAATCAATTTGCACCACTCTTTGGCAGAAAAGAGGCTGTGATCTTTATAGTTTCCGCAAGATTCAATCGTCGTTCCTGGCACGTCTTCCCAGCTTGTCGCTTCAGCAATTTCCTCTAGGGAGGATTTAATGACTTGTGCAATGGTTTTTGGATCGTGCTGTCCCCACATAATCATATGGAAGCCAGTACGACACCCAAATGGGGAACAATCGATCATGCCATCAATGCGTTTACGGATCAACATAGCTAATAGATGCTCAATTGTATGTAAACCAGCAGTCGGGATAGAGTCTTCATTTGGTTGAACCAAGCGGATATCGTAGTTTGAGATGACATCTCCTTTTGGTCCAGTTTCCTCTCCGATTAGGCGGACGTAAGGGGCTTTTACAGCAGTGTGGTCTAATTCAAAACTTTCCACAATAACTTCTTTCGTCATGTATCTTCCTCAATTTCTTTTTTCTTGATTATAGCACAATTGTCAGTGGATGAAAACATAAGAGAAGAGAGAGGCAAGTAGCCGTTGAAATAAGATTTAGAAGCTTGTTTTTAGGGTGTTTTCCCGTTAGAATCGAGGGAAAGAAGCATTAGAATAATAGCAGAAATAGATTAGTTTTCGCTAGAAAATTTGTTTGTTAATTTTGTAAAAATATGATAAAATAATAAAGAATTTTTTAATTCAACTATTCATTAGATTAGGGGTAAAAACATGGAATTTGGAATTGCAATTGTTTTTGCCGCAATCATTGGTTTAGTCATTGGATATGTAGGGATCTCAGTCAAGATGAAAGCATCGAAAGAGGCTGCAGAACTTACTCTTTTAAATGCTGAACAAGAAGCAACGAATTTACGTGGACAGGCAGAGCGCGAAGCTGATTTGATTTTGAAAGAAGCTAAGCACGAGTCTAGTTCACTTAAAAAAGAAGCACTTTTGGAGGCAAAGGAAGAAGCCAGAAAATATCGAGAAGAAGTCGATGCTGAGTTTAAATCAGAGCGTCAAGAATTAAAACAATTAGAAACCCGCTTAGCGGAACGTTCGAATAATCTTGATCGCAAAGATGACAATCTTACGAGCAAAGAGCAAGCTCTTGAACAAAAAGAGCAAAGTCTTTCAGATAGAACTAAACACATTGATGCGCGTGAAGAACAATTACATGAGCTAGAAAAGAAGAAAGAAGAAGAATTAGAAAAAATTGCTTCTCTGACTCAATCGGAAGCACGTGATATTATCTTAACGCAAACAGAAGAACGACTTTCCAAAGAGATTGCGACTCGAATTCGAGAAGCAGAAGTGGAAGTGAAAGAACGTTCAGATAAAGTTGCAAAAGATATCCTGGTTCAAGCCATGCAACGGATGGCCGGGGATTTTGTGGCAGAACAGACCAACTCAACGGTTCATTTACCAGATGATGGAATGAAGGGCCGGATTATTGGTCGCGAAGGTCGAAATATCCGAACCTTCGAAAGCTTGACAGGTGTGGATGTGATTATTGATGATACTCCAGAAGTAGTCACCCTGTCTGCATTTGATCCGATTCGTCGGGAAATCGCACGAATGACCATGGAAAGTCTCTTGAAAGATGGTCGCATCCATCCAGCTCGGATTGAAGAGTTGGTAGAGAAGAACCGTTTGGAAATTGACCATCGGATTCGTGAATATGGTGAAGCAGCAGCCTATGAAATTGGCGCACCAAATCTACATCCTGATTTGATGAAGATTATGGGACGCTTGCAATTCAGAACTTCTTATGGACAGAACGTCTTGCGTCACTCCATTGAGGTTGCTAAGTTATCTGGTATTATTGCTAGTGAGCTTGGTGAAAATGCTACCTTGGCTCGTCGAGCTGGTTTCCTTCATGATATTGGTAAAGCCATTGACCGTGAGGTAGAAGGTAGCCACGTAGAAATTGGTACTGAATTAGCTCGTAAATACAAAGAGCACCCAGTTGTTGTCAATACGATTGCTAGTCACCATGGTGATGTTGAACCAGAAAGTGTCATCGCAGTCATTGTCGCAGCAGCAGATGCCTTGAGTGCAGCGCGTCCAGGTGCCCGGAGCGAGTCTCTTGAAAGCTACATCAAACGCCTGCAAGATCTTGAAGAAATTGCAAATGGCTTTGAGGGAGTTAAGACCAGCTTTGCCTTGCAAGCAGGTCGTGAAATTCGAATTATGGTCAGCCCTGAAGAAGTCAAGGATGATAAATTGACCATCTTGGCTCATGATATCCGTGAGAAGATTGAGTCCAACTTGGAGTACCCTGGTAACATCAAGGTAACCGTTATTCGTGAATTACGTGCCATTGATTATGCAAAATAGAGCTTGTTAAAAGCCATATATAAAAGATAGTCAGCGAAGGTGGAACAACCTTAGTTGGCTATTTTTTTGTAAGTCGTGTTAAAAATGGGTTAGTACAGATGAGATGGTTCATTGGTAGAGAAGTGGTTAGGGCCTTGCCTCAAGGAAAAATCTGTTGAAAAATCTTTCTATTTTTGTTACACTAGATAGAAAGACAGCGAAGGAGACAAAATGGCGGATCGAGGATTATTAATCGTTTTCTCAGGGCCCTCAGGTGTTGGGAAAGGAACGGTTAGACGTGAGATTTTTGAAAACTCAGACAATCAGTTTCAATACTCAGTATCGATGACAACACGTGCACAACGTCCAGGTGAAGTGGACGGAGTAGATTATTTCTTCCGGACACGTGAAGAATTTGAGGAATTGATTCGTCAAGGTCAAATGCTCGAATATGCTGAATATGTTGGCAATTACTATGGGACTCCCTTGACCTATGTGAACGAAACACTCGATAAAGGGATCGATGTCTTCCTTGAAATTGAGGTGCAAGGAGCTTTGCAGGTCAAGAAAAAGGTACCAGATGCCGTCTTCATTTTCCTGACTCCTCCAGATTTGGATGAGTTGCAAGATCGTTTGGTTGGACGTGGCACAGACAGTGCGGAAGTCATTGCCCAGCGGATCGAAAAAGCAAAAGAAGAAATTGCCTTGATGCGGGAGTATGACTATGCCATTGTCAACGACCAAGTGCCTTTGGCTGCGGAACGTGTCAAACGTGTGATTGAAGCAGAACATTTCCGTGTTGATCGGGTCATTGGTCACTACCAAGAAATGCTTCCCAAAGCCACTCAAGTGGTACGATAATTTAGAATAGGAATTAGGTAAAAAGATTATGATGTTAAAACCGTCCATTGACACATTGTTGGATAAAGTACCGTCAAAATACTCTTTGGTTATTCTTGAAGCCAAACGAGCTCATGAGTTAGAGAGTGGTGCAACTCCTACTCAAGAATTTCAATCAGTAAAATCTACCTTGCGTGCCTTGGAAGAGATTGAATCAGGAAATGTGGTGATTCACCCAGATCCAGAAGCTAAGCGTGAAGCGGTTCGTCGTCGAATCGAAGCAGAACGCTTGCGTAAAGAAGAAGAAGAGCGTAAAATTAAAGAACAAATCGCGAAAGAAAAAGAAGATGGTGAAAAAATTTAAGGTTGGGTTCGCTCAATCTTATTTTTTGCTATTTAGCGCTAGGACAGGAAGGAGGTGAAAGCATGCTGGCACAAGTCATCGTTGATGTTCCCTTGATGCAAACAGACAAACCCTATAGTTACCAGGTACCAGAAGAGTTTTCTCCGTTCTTGGAAAAAGGAATGCGGGTCCATATTCCCTTTGGGAAGGGCAATCGGCTCATTCAAGGGATTGTGGTTGGCCTTGAAGAGACCACTCCAGCAGCTCAAGACCAAGAATTGAAAAGTATCGTGGAGGTCTTAGACTACCAACCAGTTCTAGGAGAGGAGCAATTTTGGCTGGCAGATCAGTTGCGGAAGACGGTTTTTGCCTACAAGATCACCCTCTTAAAAGCCATGCTACCGAGTGTTTTAAATTCTTCCTATGACAAAATTCTCCATCCGACAGAACTGCTATCTCTAGAAGATAGAGAAGACATTTTTGGAACAGCGACCAGTTTGGCCTTTTCTTCTTTGGATATTGATGCTCAAGTACGAATGATGCGACTGACTCGTAAGGGAGAGTTGGAAGTAGAATACCAAGCAGTGGATCGTAAACGTATCAAAACAGAAAAATGGTATCGGGTAAGTCATCACCTACTTAAAAATTTGGAAATCGCTAAGAATGCTAAAAAGCGCTTGGCCTTGCGTGAGTTTTTCCAAGGTCAGGAAGTAGAAGCGCCTTTGAGTGATTTATTGGCGGAATTCTCTCGTCCAGTGGTAAACTATTTCATTGACCAGGGTGCCTTGCTTATTTTTGAAAAAGAAGTTAATCGTGCGGCTGCCTACTTTAAAAACAAAGAGTCGACAGAGGCCTTGGTTTTAAATGCTGAACAAGAACGAGCCGTTCAAGCGGTAACCAGCAAAATTGGGCAATCTTCCAAACCTTTTTTGCTAGAAGGGGTCACAGGAAGTGGGAAGACGGAGGTTTATCTCCAAATCATCCAAGAGGTGCTGGAAAAGGGAAAAACAGCTATTATGTTGGTTCCCGAAATTTCCTTGACGCCTCAAGTGACGGATCGCTTCATTTCTCGCTTTGGGGATCGGGTGGCCATACTTCATTCAGGTCTATCCAATGGTGAAAAATACGATGAGTGGAGACGTGTTGAACGTGGAGAAGCTCAAGTGGTCGTAGGAGCGAGGTCTGCTATCTTTGCACCTCTGAAGAACCTAGGGGCCATTATTATCGATGAAGAACATGAGGCTACCTATAAACAAGATAGCAATCCTCGCTACCATGCGCGTGAAGTGGCCTTACTACGAGCTCAGTATCACCAGGCTGTTTTGGTCTTGGGGTCGGCGACACCTAGTCTAGAAACACGAGCCCGTGCAGGAAAAGGAGTCTATGAATTTATTCAATTGACCCAACGAGCCAATCCTCTTGCCCGTATTCCAGAGGTGGAAGTGATTGATTTCAGGGATTATATTGGCCAGCAAGAATCCGGAACCTATACACCTAAGTTGCTAGAAGCGATAGCAGAACGTCTGCAACGAAAAGAGCAAGTCGTCCTTATGCTCAATCGCCGGGGTTATTCCAGCTTTGTGATGTGTCGGGAGTGTGGTCAGGTAGATACCTGTCCGAATTGTGATATCTCCTTGACCCTTCACATGGATACCAAGACGATGGATTGCCATTATTGCAATTACCACAAGGCTATTCCAACAGTCTGCCCTAATTGTCAAAGTCGATCGATTCGTTATTACGGGACGGGGACACAGAAGGCCTACGATGAGCTACAAGAAATTTTCCCCGAGGCTCGTATTCTGCGGATGGACGTTGATACTACTCGGAAAAAAGGGAGTCACGAGACCTTGTTGGACCAGTTTGGCCAAGGACAAGCCGATATTTTACTGGGGACCCAGATGATCGCCAAAGGTTTGGATTTCCCTAATGTAACGCTAGTCGGTGTCCTAAATGCTGATACAGCTCTAAATTTGCCTGATTTTCGCTCGTCAGAGCGGACTTTCCAACTGTTAACCCAGGTGGCAGGGCGGGCTGGTCGTGCGGATAAAGAAGGACAGGTTCTGATCCAGACCTATAATCCTCATCATTACGCCATTGAATATGCGAAACGCCAAGATTATGAAGGATTTTATGCCTATGAAATGAAGGTGCGCCACCAGTTAGGTTATCCACCTTATTATTACACGGTAGGTTTGACCCTCTCTCACAAACAAGAAGAGGTCGTGGTTAAAAAAGCTTATCAGGTGATGGATCTGTTGAAAGCAGGTCTGTCCGATCAGGTCCAAATCTTGGGACCAACTCCAAAACCGATTGCTCGCACGCATAATTTATTCCATTACCAGATTCTGTTGAAGTACCGGTTTGAAGACCACTTACCACAGGTTTTAAATCAGATTTTGGACTATACTCAAGAGAGGGAAAATCAAGATCTTCGAGTCAGCATTGACAATGAACCGCAAAGTTTTATGTAGAAGGAGAAAAAATGACAAAAATACTATTTATGGGAACGCCTGATTTCTCAGCTACAGTCTTAAAAGGCTTGATTTCTGATGAACGCTATGATATTCTAGCCGTTGTGACCCAACCAGATCGGGCAGTTGGTCGTAAAAAAGAAATCCGAATGACACCAGTAAAAGAAGCGGCTTTAGAAGCAGGCTTGCCAATCTATCAGCCGGAGAAACTATCTGGAAGCCAAGAACTAGAAGACTTATTGGCTTTGGGAGCAGATGGGATTGTCACAGCAGCCTTTGGACAGTTTTTGCCGAGTCGTTTGTTAGAGGCGATGAAGTTTTCTGTCAACGTGCACGCTTCTCTTCTTCCAAAATACCGTGGTGGAGCGCCTATTCATTATGCCATCATGAATGGGGATAAAGAAGCTGGTGTGACCATCATGGAAATGGTCAAAGAGATGGATGCTGGAGATATGATTTCTTCTCGCGCCATCCCTATTTTAGAGGAAGACAATGTGGGAACCCTATTTGAGAAATTGGCTCTTGTCGGTCGGGATCTTCTTTTAGAAACACTGCCAGCTTACCTTGCGGGAGAGCTTAAGCCCCAACCGCAGGATCCCCAACAAGTCACCTTCTCTCCAAATATCAAGCCAGAAGAAGAACGCCTGGATTGGACACGGACCAACCGTGAACTCTTTAACCAAGTTCGAGGCATGTATCCTTGGCCAGTTGCCCATACCCTATGGAAGGGTGAACGCTTTAAAATTTACCAAGCAAAACCGTGTGAAGGTCAAGGAGAACCAGGGGAAATTTTAGCTCTCCATAAAAATGAAATCGTTGTTGCGACGGGTGAGGGAGCCTTGGCCTTGACCCTTGTTCAGCCAGCCGGTAAACCCAAAATGCCTGTCGGAGATTTCTTAAATGGTTTAGGGCGACAACTGCAAGTAGGTGATCAATTTGGTAAATAAGATGCAGACTGCACGAGGGGTGGCCCTATCTACCCTAGGAGAGATTTTCCAGGACGGTGCTTTTTCAAACATCGCCCTCAAAAAATCCTTGGGCAAGGCAACCTTGTCAGATGTAGATAAAAGTCTAGTAACCGAAATCGTCTATGGGACGGTTTCACGTAAACTAACCTTGGAATGGTATCTATCGCACTTTGTCGCTGATCGAGACCAGGTAGATCCCTGGATCTATCATCTTTTATTAATGAGCCTCTATCAGTTCGTCTATCTGGAGAAGATTCCTCCCCATGCTGTTGTTCATGAAGCAGTAGAGCTTGCCAAGCAACGGAAAAAAGGCAGCGAAAAATATGTCAATGCTCTCTTACGGAAAATACTACGAGAGGAGTTTCCATCAATTGACCAGATTAAACGAATCAACAAACGACTTTCAATCCGCTATTCTCTTCCGGTTTGGTTGGTGAAAAAGTTGATGGACGAGTATGGTGAACAGCGGGCAATTGCGATTTTTGAGAGTCTCTATGTTCGCAACAAGGCCAGTGTTCGTGTTGTCGATCTGGATCAAAAAGAAGACATCAAGGAGCAATTGCAGGCTTCGGATTCTTTATTGGCTTCAACTGCCCTCGTAAAGGAGAATGGCTATTTTGCGGGCTCTGATTACTTCAAACAAGGGAAATTAACCATTCAAGATGAGACCAGTCAATTGGTCGCTCCGGCTTTAGAGGTCCAACCATCAGACCAGGTCTTGGATGCCTGTGCAGCACCTGGGGGCAAGACCACCCATCTAGCTTCTTATCTAGTTGATGGGCAGGTTACAGCTTTGGACTTGTACGATCATAAGCTCCAATTAATTCAGGAAAATGCGGAACGTCTGGGAGTTGCAGATAAAATCCAGACAAAAAAACTGGATGCCAGCAAGGTGTTTGAAGCTTTTGGAGCGGATGCCTTCGATAAAATCTTGGTAGACGCCCCTTGTTCTGGGATTGGTTTGATCCGCCGTAAGCCAGATATCAAGTACAATAAAGACAATGCTGACTTTGCGTCTCTACAGGCGATTCAATTGGAAATATTGGATGGAGTTTGTCAAAGTGTGCGGAAAGATGGTATAATAGTCTACAGTACATGCACAATTATAAGAGAAGAGAATTTTGATGTGGTTGACCAGTTTTTAGAAACCCATCCAAATTTTGAACTCGTGCCATTAGATCATGAACGAAAAGATATTCTGAAAGATGGCTGTATTTTAATTACACCAGAATTGTATGGAAGCGACGGTTTCTTTATTAGTCGTTTTCGAAGAATATCGTAATCTCAGGAGGATACGGACAGTATGGAAATTTCTATCTTAACCGATGTAGGTCAAAGACGGACAAATAACCAAGACTATGCAAATCAATATAAAAATAAAGCGGGAAAATCCATGGTTTTTCTAGCTGACGGGATGGGGGGGCATCGTGCTGGTAATATTGCTAGCGAGATGGCTGTTACCGATCTCGGCGCTGCTTGGGTAGCAACTGAAATCAGCACCATTAATGAAGTCAGAGAGTGGTTTGCGGAGTAT
Source organism: Streptococcus sp. A12 (assembly GCF_905372335.1). Taxonomy (GTDB): domain Bacteria; phylum Bacillota; class Bacilli; order Lactobacillales; family Streptococcaceae; genus Streptococcus. The sequence goes on along the minus strand of NZ_CAJPOU010000009.1, from coordinate 11,071 downwards.
CTGGAAAAAGAAAACCAGCAGATCCATCGCATTGGTCAAGATGAAGAACATAAAGGAATGGGAACAACTCTCGAAGCTGTTGCCGTTATTGATAACCAAGTCTTATTTGCGCATGTAGGGGATTCCCGAATTGGACTCGTGCGTAATGGGGAATACCATCAATTGACCAGTGACCATTCTTTAGTAAACGCCTTGCTCAAGGCAGGACAGATTACGGAAGAAGAGGCAGCTCATCATCCCCAGCGCAATATCATCACCCAATCCATTGGACAAAAAGATGAATTGCAGCCGGATTTTGGTATGGTTACGGTTGAAGCGGGAGATTTCATTGTTATCAATAGTGATGGATTAACCAATATGATCTCTGGCGATGAAATCCGTGATATCGTTGTCAGCGATTTATCGATTGAAGAAAAGGCAAAAACCTTGATTCGCTTTGCGAATAATGCTGGCGGTTTGGACAATATTACAGTTGTACTGATTCGCTTTGCTGAGGAGGATGTGTCATGATTCAAATCGGCAAAATTTTTGCCGGACGATATAAGATAATCCGTCAAATCGGGCGTGGAGGGATGGCAGATGTCTACCTCGCTCGGGATTTAATCTTAGATGGTGAAGAAGTTGCAGTTAAAGTACTGAGGACCAATTACCAAACAGATCCAATTGCAGTTGCACGCTTCCAACGAGAGGCCAAAGCGATGGCAGATTTGGATCATCCAAATATCGTTCGGATCACGGATATCGGTGAAGAGGATGGCCAGCAATACTTGGCGATGGAATATGTCGCTGGTTTGGACTTGAAACGCTATATCAAAGAAAATGCCCCTCTCTCAAATGAAGAAGCTGTTCGCTTGATGGGGCAAATCCTTCTTGCTATGCGCTTGGCGCACACGCAAGGCATTATTCACCGTGATTTGAAACCTCAAAATGTCCTTTTAACATCGGACGGAAATGCCAAGGTTTCTGACTTTGGGATTGCAGTAGCCTTTGCAGAGACCAGTCTCACCCAGACCAACTCTATGTTGGGTTCGGTTCATTATTTATCACCAGAGCAAGCCAGAGGATCGAAAGCTTCTATTCAAAGTGATATCTATGCAATGGGGATCATTTTCTACGAAATGCTGACGGGTCATATCCCTTATGATGGGGATAGTGCAGTGACCATTGCGCTGCAACATTTCCAAAAACCACTTCCGTCCATCATTGAAGAGAACAAAAATGTTCCGCAGGCTTTGGAAAATGTGGTGATTAAGGCAACAGCAAAGAAACTATCCGATCGCTATAAGTCGGTAGCTGAAATGTATGTCGACTTGTCAAGTTGTCTATCTTATGAACGCCGTAATGAGAAAAAATTAGTCTTTGATGACGCTTCAAAAGCGGATACTAAGACCCTACCAAAGGTGAATGTGGTTCCAAAACCGGCTCCACTTCCAACATCAGAGGCTCGTCCTACAGTTCATGAGGACCGACCAGTGGCTTCAGAGGATCGAACAGCTCCAGTTTCTCCAAAAAATAAGCCACGTCGTCGTTTGCGGACGCGCTACAAGGTCTTGTTTGTCGCCCTAGCTTTGGTACTAGCTGCCTTTGCCTTTCTTCTTTATATGAGTCCAGCCAACAAAACAGTGCCGGATGTATCTGGAAAAACAGTAGCAGAAGCGCGTGCTATCATTGAAGATCAGGATCTTCAAGTGGGAGACGAAAAAGAAGAATACAGTGATTCGGTGCTGGAGGGTTATGTAATCCGTACCAATCCAAATGCAGGAGCTCAGAAAAAGGAAAACAGCAAGGTTGATTTGGTTGTCTCGAAAGGACCAAGCACCTTTAATATGCCGGACTATACTGGTAGGTCTAGAGAAGATGCGGAAAATGATCTGAAAACCACCTATAAGCTTTCTAGCAAGCTGATTTCGATTGAAGAAGTCGAGACCAATGAAGTGGAGCCAGGAATCGTGCTTGAGCAATCTCCTGCCGCTGGTCAAAAATATGATTTGACTTCTAATACCAAGGTTGTTCTGAAAGTATCGAAGGAAAGTAATTCGATTGAGTTACCAAGTTATGTTGGTTCTAATTATGAATTTGCTGTCTCTAATCTCGTTCAGATCTATGGGGTGAAGGAAGCAAATATTGAACGGAAGACCACATCGCATCTTCCGGCTGGTGTAGAAGTCTTACCAGGTCAAATTGTGAGTCAGACTCCAGAAGCTCAATCGAGCATCGATATTAAAAAGACTCGCATTGTCTTGACTGTATACGAACCGAAGACGGAACCATCAAGTAGCACGAAAGCTTCAAGTAGTTCATCAGAAAGTTCAACCTCTACAACAGTAGAATCCCATTCCAATACGGAACCTTCGGCTTCTACTGAGCCAGAATCTTAACATGATGACCTTATAAAACCAGACCTCATTGGTCTGGTTTTTTAGTAAAGTGAGAGTTGGAATGAATCCTTCTAGAGGCGGAAGCGAATCATTTAGAATTTTGATAAAATAGAATGGAGAGGTTCAATTATGTGGAAGATTCAATTGTTTGTGTTTGTTGAAGCTTTGTTACTCACCATGGCTGCAATCACTATTTTGGCGGGAAATATATCTCGTATCGTCCTAATCGTGGTTCTGTGCTTGCTTTTATTGTATTATTACATCGGAAAACAGCGGAGTAATTTTCTTTTAGTGGCATCCAGCATTCTGCTGTTTTTTATTGTCATGTTAAATCCTTATGTCATTGCTGCGCTTTTGTTTGCCGTCGTCTATGCCATGCTGGTGGCTTATCCCTATTTTTACCGTGAAAACGAAGAAGTGAAGATAGATTATGAGGAAGATGTAGAAATCCGACAAGAGAAAACGCCTTGGATTGGGGATCTGCATCATTTTTCAAAGGTAAACTGCCATTTTCGCGATTTAACGATTACACGTTTATTCGGGAAGGATACGATCCACTTAGACGAAGTGATTGTTGTGAATCATGACAATGTCATCATCATGAGAAAGATGTTTGGCAATACGAAAATTATTTTGCCGGTGGATGTGGAGCTTAGCTTGCAGGTAAATACCTTATATGGAGAATTGCGCCTCTTCTCTCAAAAACCTAGGAAATTGAGAAATGAGACAGTAAGCATGGAGACACTGAATTATCGAAGTTCCCATCGAACAGTGAAGCTTGTTATTGCGGGGATTGTAGGAGATGTGGAGGTCGTCAGAGGATGAAACGAACAGACTATCTTTTAATCTTCCTTTATACGGTCTTAATTCTAGCTGTTATTATCCATTCTATTTTTGGTCTTTTCGACTTTCAGTGGACTTATCTATTGGAAGATTTATCCAAACTGCGTGCTTTTCTGTTTATCGGCTTTGGTTTGACGGTTGCTCTGACTATTTTGATGATTCTATTGATTAAATTGATTCAATTTACAATCATGAACACTGTCCAAAAAAACCTGAGAAACTTGCTCGAAGGCAAGAAGCTAAAACTCGGAGAAAACAAAGAGATTAATGAAGAGTTTCAACGCTTGGATCGCAAACTCAAACGCCTGACAGAAAATTTACAACGTACAGAAAATCGAGTCATGCAAAATGAAGAAGAGATTGTGGAGAGAGAACGCAGGCGAATTGCTCGAGATCTCCATGATACGGTTAGCCAAGAATTATTTGCAGCTAATATGATTTTGTCCGGTGTAGCCAGTCAGGATCAAGTTCTTCAACTCCCTAAAGTAGGGCAACAGTTGAAGGGGGTCACAGAAATTCTAAACACCGCTCAAAATGATTTGCGGATTCTCTTATTACACCTGCGGCCGACAGAATTAGAAGGTCGAAACTTGGTAGAAGGTCTCCAGGTGATTTTTAGAGAACTACAAGAAAAGAGCAATTTAGAAGTTTATTTTGAACACGATGTTCAAAAATTACCAAAATCTATTGAAGAGCATATTTTTCGAATTGTACAAGAAGTAGTGAGCAATACACTGAAACATGCCCATGCGAAGCGCTTGGATGTTTATCTGTTGCAAACAGAACAATCTCTCCATCTCAAATTAGCAGATGATGGAGTGGGGTTTGATCCAGAATCTTTGGGTGAACTAAGTTACGGTATGAAGAATATTCAGGATCGAGTAGATGACATGGCAGGAAGAATTAAGATTTTGACCAGTCCCAAAAAGGGAGTGGCTATTGATATTAAAGTGCCGTTAGTAGAAGGAGAAGATGATGAAATTATTACTAGTAGATGATCATGAAATGGTCCGATTAGGACTGAAAAGCTATTTAAGTATGCAAGATGGGATTGATCAAGTCTTAGAGGCTAGTGATGGTCAAGAAGGTGTTGAGTTAGCCCTAAAGGAGCGACCAGATGTCATCATTATGGATATTGTCATGCCCCATATGACCGGGATTGAAGCGACACTCGCCATCCTAAAGGAGTGGTCAGATGCAAAAATATTGATCCTAACATCCTATTTGGACAATGAAAAAATCTATCCTGTCTTGGATGCAGGAGCCAAAGGCTATATGCTCAAAACTTCCAGTGCAGAGGAAATTTTACGGGCCATTCGTAAGGTGGAGCAAGGAGAGTTGGCGATTGAGACAGAGGTCAGCCAAAAAGTAGAGTATCGGAAAAACCACGTGGAACTCCATGATGACTTGACAGCGCGTGAACGAGATATCTTGGCTTTGCTAACTAAGGGATATGAAAACCAACGAATTGCTGATGAATTATTCATTTCATTAAAAACAGTCAAGACCCATGTATCGAATATTTTGTCAAAATTAGAAGTGAGCGACCGTACTCAGGCAGTGGTCTATGCCTTCCAGCATCACTTGGTTTCTCAGGAAGATTTTTAGTCAAAAACATGCTATAATAGACAGCATACTGAATGGAGACCCACATGGATGCAAAAACACGCTACAAAGCAAAAAAGATTAAAATAGTATTTTTTGATATTGACGATACCCTACGAAATGTTGAGACCGGCTATGTTCCAGCTTCGGTCACCAGAGTGTTTTCACAATTACGAGAAAAAGGAATTTACACAGCTATTGCTAGTGGAAGAGGGATTTTTGGAGTGCCAGAAGAAATCAAGGCTCTCCAACCTGACTTTTACGTCACTCTGAATGGTTCCTACGTGATTGATCGTAAGGAGCATGTCATTTATGAAGAAAGGGTACCAAATCCACTTGTTCAAGACTTTATTGCTTGGGCCAAGCAGGTAGGGATTCATTATGGTTTGGTTGGAAGTCATCAAGCAGCTCTTTCGACTCGGACAGAAGAGATAAGTCGGGCTATTGACCCCATTTATCCAAAGCTACCAGTAGATCTTGATTTTGCTGCCAAACATCCCATCTATCAGATGTGGACTTTCGAGACTGGTAAAACAGTTGATGCCCTACCTGAGAATTTGGAGCAAAAATTGCGTTTGGTTCGCTGGCACCCAATCTCATCAGATGTTGTCTTAGATCAGCAATCAAAAGCTCATGGAGTCTCAAAAGTAGTCGAAAAATTGGGATTCAAACCAGAAAATGTCTTAACATTTGGGGATGGATTGAACGACTTAGAACTATTTGACTATGCTGGTTTAGCGATTGCCATGGGAAACGCCCAGGATGCATTAAAAGCTAAAGCAGATTATGTCACAAAAAATTTAGAAGAAGATGGCATCTTACATGCCTTAGAGGAGTTAAAAATGGTTGAAAAAGAATTGCATTTACCACAAACAAAAATGGATCAAGAAACAGGACCAATTGCGACGATTCATACCAACTATGGAGATCTGAAGATTCGTCTCTTCCCTGAACAAGCTCCGAAAACAGTAGCAAACTTTATTGCGCTTGCGAAAGATGGCTACTACAATGGAGTGATTTTCCACCGCATCATTAAAGATTTCATGATCCAAGGTGGGGACCCGACTGGAACAGGTATGGGTGGAGAATCCATCTATGGAGAGTCTTTTGAAGATGAATTCTCAGAAGAGTTGTACAATATCCGTGGTGCGCTATCCATGGCCAATGCCGGTCCAAATACCAACGGCAGTCAATTCTTCATCGTTCAAAACCAACACCTTCCTTATTCTAAAAAGGAAATTGCCCGTGGTGGTTGGCCTGAAGCTATTGCAGAAATTTACGCAGAAGAAGGAGGGACTCCTCATTTGGACCGTCGTCACACAGTTTTCGGTCAGTTGATGGATGAAGCTTCTTATCAAGTATTGGATACAATTGCGGCAGTTGAGACAAGTGCCATGGACAAACCTAAAGAAGACGTGGTCATGGAATCGATTGACATTGAGGGAGAGGCATGAGAATCGGGGATAAACTCAAGGGTGTTGTGACAGGCTTGCAACCTTATGGAGCCTTTGTTGAATTAGAGACAGGGGTAACCGGTTTGATCCATATTTCTGAAATCCGCAGTGGATATATTGACAACATTCATGATATCTTAAAAATTGGGGATCAAGTTTGTACCCAGGTTATTGATATAGATGAATACTCTGGGAAGGCTAGCTTGTCCCTTCGAGCCTTAGAAGCTGGGAACAGAAAGCATTTTCGCCATCATCGTTTTTCAAATGATCGCCATAAGATCGGTTTTACTCCTTTAGCCAAACAATTACCTATTTGGATTAAAGAAAGTAAAGAATTTTTGAGTGACACTAGTCAAGGAAAATAAGAATTTGTTTCAGCAGATAGAAAGAAAAGAGGCTACATCGTAGCCTCTTTCTTATTCTTGATCAAAATCGTAAAGGGTAGTTGAAAGGTAACGTTCTCCATTATCCGGTGCCAAAGCCAAGACTTTTTTACCAGCGCCAAGCTCTTTAGCGACTTCAATTGCTGCATAGATAGCGGCGGCAGATGAAATTCCAACTAAGAATCCTTCTTTTCCACCAATGTAGCGACCTAATTCTAAAGCTTGTTCAGAAGTGACGCGGATTACGCCATCATAAGAATTGGTATCCAACGTTTCTGGAATGAAACCTGCTGACAATCCTTGGATTTTGTGTGGTCCAGGTTTTTCACCAGAAAGAATCGCTGATTCGTCTGCTTCGACTGCATAGACTTGGACAGCTGGGTTGACTTTTTTCAAGGCATGAGAAACACCTGAAATAGTTCCACCAGTTCCAACACCACTGACGTAAGCATCCAATCCATTTGGCCCAAAAGCTTCTAAAATTTCTTGTCCTGTTGTTGCTTCATGGACTTCTGGGTTGGCGCTGTTGTTAAATTGGAGGGGAAGAAAACCGTTTCGTTCTGCAGCGATTTCTTCTGCTTTAGCGATAGCTCCTTTCATTCCTTCGCTACCTGGAGTTAAGACAAGTTCTGCTCCATAAGCTTGAATGATTTTCCGACGTTCAACACTCATGGTTTCAGGCATGACGATGACGACTTTATACCCTTTGGCAGCCCCGACCCAAGACAAACCAATTCCTGTATTTCCACTTGTTGCTTCAACGATAGTAGAACCAGGTTGAAGAAGACCTTCTCGTTCTGCTTTTTCAATCATGCTAAGAGCAATCCGGTCTTTGACAGATGACCCAGGGTTGAAGGCTTCTAATTTAACATAGACATCAGCAGCCCCTTCAGGTACTAGGTGATTCAATTTTACAATAGGTGTTTTTCCGATTAATTCTGTAATATTTTGATAGATAGGCATACGATATACACTCCTTTGTTAGTGTATCCAGTATACCGCCAGTAAGAAGGTTTGTAAAATATAAAAAAGCTATCGACGCGATAGCCTTTTTTTATAGCTGAATGGGAACTTCCACTTCCTTTAATCCCTGATCACTAATCTCAACCTTTCCATGGTAAAAATCAATCAGGTCCGCAATCACATCTTCTTTTTGCCCTTTATCTACATAGATCAGACTAAAGACAGCATCGGTGAAGTCTGTCTGGTATTCTGTTAATTGGTGAGCGGATAAAAAGTTCGCAAACTCTTGGTATTGGGGATAAGTTAAGCTAATCCCTAGACCAACCTGCTCTTTGATTTCAACGAGACCGATTTCTTTTACAGCTTGTGCGACACTGCCAGCATAAGCGCGAATGAGTCCACCTGCTCCAAGCTTGATGCCTCCAAAATAACGAGTGACGACACAGCAGACATTGGTCAGTTCGTGATTCTCTAAAACGCCAAGCATAGGTACGCCAGCAGTCCCACTCGGTTCGCCATCGTCACTAGTCCGTTTGATTTCAAACTGCTCCCCAATGACAAAAGCAGAACAATTGTGAGTTGCCTTATAATGTTCTTTCTTGATAGCGGCTATAAAGTCGCGAGCTTCCTCTTCAGTATAAACTCGTTTAACATGGCAAAGAAAGCGGGATTTTTTAATTTCTTCTTGGACGAGACCGTCCTCTTTAAAAGTCTTGTATTCCATACATTTATTTTACAAAAAAACTCTTAAAACTGCGAGCTTTTACGAATATATAAGTATGAAACTTGAAGATTGTTATGGACGCTTGTTCACCCAAGACCAACTGGAGGATGACCTGCTTGAGCAGGCTCAGCAACTACCAGCAATAGTGCAGGAAAAGACGGGTTTGACTTGTAATCGGTGCGGAACTAAGATTGATAAGGCTAGATGGAAACTACAGATGGGGAGCTACTATTGTAGAGCCTGCATTCAATTGGGAAGAGTTAGAAGTGACCAAGCACTTTATTATTTTCCCCAACAAGCCTTTCCGCAAGAAGAAGTCTTAAGATGGCAGGGGACCTTAACGCCTTTTCAAAGTCGGGTTTCCCAGGAGTTGGTTCAATCCTTGACAGAAAGCAAGCCAATGATGGTACACGCAGTAACAGGCGCAGGTAAAACGGAAATGATGTACCAAGTGGTGGCGGAGATGATTAAAAAAGGGACATGTGTGTGCATTGCTACACCAAGGATTGACGTGTGTATTGAATTGTATAAACGGATGACGATGGATTTTTCCTGTCCCATCTCCTTGTTGCACGGTGACTCAGACCCTTATTTCCGAACGCCTCTTGTCATATCCACTACTCATCAACTACTCAAATTTTATAAAGCTTTCGATCTCCTCATAATCGATGAAGTCGATGCCTTTCCTTTTGTTGACAACCCCGTTCTCTATCATGCCGTTTCAAATGCAGTGACCAAGAACGGGAAGCTCATCTATTTGACAGCTACCTCCACAGAAGAATTGGATAAAAAGGTCAAAAAACAGGAGATAAAACGCGTTAGCCTACCTAGACGCTTTCATGGTAATCCCCTTGTGGTCCCTAAAAAAGTATGGTTAAAAGATCTACGTAAAAAAGTAGAAAAGAAACAAGTGCCAACGAAGTTGCTCAAGCTAATAAAAGAACAACGGAAAACCTTCTTCCCCCTGATCCTATTTGTATCAGAAATTGAATTAGGAGAAAAAATCCTCAGTCTATTAAGAAGGGCCTTCAAGAATGAGATCATCGAACTGGTAACCTCAAAAACGGATAATAGGTTGGAACTGGTAGAAAAATTTCGCAATCAAGAAATCACCATCCTTGTGTCAACGACCATTCTTGAACGGGGGGTCACCTTCCCTAAAGTAGACGTGTTCGTGATTGAGGCCAACCATCGATTGTTTACCAAGAGCGCTCTGGTTCAAATCGCTGGTCGTGTGGGAAGAAGTATGGAAAGACCCACAGGGGAATTACTATACTTGGCAGAAGGTAGTAGCAAAGAGATGACGCAAGCTATTAAAGAAATAAAAGAAATGAATCGGGAGGCAGGTTTTTGAGTAATTGTTTGCTATGTGATGAAGAGATTTCCTATCAAGAATCCTTAAAGAGCCTCATCCTAATGAAAAAGGATAATCCAACGATGTGTGACAACTGTAAAAACAAGTTTGATCCAATTAGTGAAGCTAGTTGCAAGACTTGTTGTAAAAAAAGCACGGAGACTTTTTGTGAAGATTGCCAAGAGTGGAAACGAAAAGGAAAGAAGGTAAACCATAGAGCGCTTTACTATTATAATGAAGAGATGAAGGAATATTTTCAAAGGTACAAATTTCAAGGTGACCAATTGTTAGCTTGTCTCTTTGCTGAAGAAATGAAGGCAGAACTAAAAAAATATAAAGGCTATACCATAGTTCCCATACCTTTAAGCGATGCTAGAAAAAAGAAAAGGGGGTTTAATCAAGTAACAGCCATTTTAGAATCTGCAGGGATCCCCTATCAAGACCTATTGAAAAAAAAGGATACAAAGGCCCAATCACAAAAAAATAAAAAGGAAAGATTGAAAGCAGAACAAGCCTTTGAACGAATAGAGCAAGAAAATCAAAGCTGGCCAGAGAATATAGTGATAGTGGATGATATCTATACAACAGGAGCAACCATAGAAAGATCCAAAGAAATGTTAATTGTAAATGGGGTGAAAGAAATAAGATCTTTTTCATTAGCAAGATAGAATAATCAAAAATTTATTTGCAAAAACAAAATGAAAGCGTTATAATATAGATATAAAAAGAAAAACGTTTAGAAAGAAGGTACTTATATGATTAAATATAGTATCCGTGGTGAAAACCTAGAAGTAACAGAAGCCATTCACGACTACGTCGTTTCTAAACTCGAAAAAATTGAAAAATATTTTCAAGCAGAGCAAGAATTGGATGCCCGCGTAAACCTAAAAGTTTATCGTGAAAAAACTGCAAAAGTTGAGGTCACGATTCCACTTGGTTCCATTACACTTCGTGCAGAAGATGTTTCTCAAGATATGTATGGATCTATTGACTTGGTAGTTGATAAGATTGAACGTCAAATTCGAAAGAATAAAACAAAGATTGAAAAGAAAAATCGTAGCAAATCTGCAACCAGCAAAATCTTTACAGACGTTCTGGTTGAGGAAAGTGTTGCTCTTGAGAAAGTTGTCCGCACAAAAACGATTGACATTGAACCAATGGAACTAGATGAAGCCATCCTACAAATGGAACTATTGGGACATGACTTCTTCATCTATAAGGATGTGGAAGATAACACAACAAACGTCATCTACCGTCGTGAAGATGGAGATGTAGGACTTCTTGAAGTCAAAGAAAAATAAGCTAATACAATAAGAAAGCTCCTGTAGAACATACAGGAGCTTTCTTATATTATAGGAAGATAAAGT
>NZ_CAJPOU010000008.1 GCF_905372335.1 Streptococcus sp. A12 | reverse complement strand
AGAAGCGTATTCTTCTCGTTTTCTTATGATTATACAAGTTCTTTATATTTTTTCTGTTCAGCTTTATTTGCCCAAACGTAATGTCCAGGTTTGATTTCAACCATTTCTGGTTTGTCGGTTGAATAATCATGCTGATCTGGATCATAAACTTTCAGAACTTTTTTGCGTTCTAGAATTGGGTCTGGAATCGGTACAGCTGATAGTAGAGATTGTGTGTAGGGATGAATTGGATTATTAAACAATTCTTCCGTCTCAGCTACTTCTACAATAACTCCTTTGTAAATAACCGCAATACGATCAGAGATAAATCGAACGACTGAAAGATCGTGTGCGATAAAGAGATAGGTCAAGCCCAACTCTTTTTGGAATTTCTTAAGGAGATTTAAAACTTGCGCACGTACGGATACGTCAAGGGCTGAAATAGGCTCGTCTGCGATAACAAATTCTGGTTCCATTACCAAGGCACGAGCGATCCCAATCCGCTGGCGTTGTCCACCAGAGAATTCATGGGGATAACGAGTCAAATGCTCTGCTAGAAGCCCTACTTCATGCATAATCTCTTTTACTTTACGTACTCGGTCTTCTTCATTGTCGAATAGGTGATAATTGTACAAACCTTCTGAAATAATGTAGTCGACTGTTGCACGCTCATTCAAACTTGCTGCCGGGTCTTGGAAGATCATTTGAATTTTTCGGATTAATTCATTTTCATCCTTACGCGATTGCTTACCATTGATTTTTTTGCCATCATACAGGATTTCACCTGCACTAGTGTCATTCAAACCAATGATTGCACGACCAATTGTCGTCTTCCCACTACCAGACTCACCAACAAGAGAAAATGTTTCTCCTTTGTTGATGAAGAAATTTGCATTCTTTACAGCTACAAATTTTTTACTTCCTTCACCGAAGGAAATTTCTAGATTTTTAACTTCTATTAATTTTTCTGTCATTTCCTTCTCCTAGTCCTTGATTGTAGTGAATCCCATTTTCGCACTAATCTTTTCATGAAGATTATCAATAATTTCTGGTTTATTGACTTTTGGTGCATCTTCATGTAAGAGCCATGTTTTAGCCCAATGTGTATCTGAAACATTGAAGACTGGTGGATGTTCCTCAAAATCAATTTGCATTGCATAGTCTGAACGCAAAGCAAAGGCATCCCCTTTTACTGGTGAATACAATGATGGAGGAGTTCCTGGGATAGAATATAAATCACCTTTAGAGGTAGACAATTGTGGCAAACTTGAAAGGAGACTCCATGTATAAGGATGTCTTGGATCGTAGAAGATTTCTTCTACTTTACCAAATTCTACAATTTCACCAGCATACATTACGGCAACCTTATCTGCAATACTTGCAACCACACCTAAGTCGTGGGTAATAAAGATTGTTGTAAAGTTATATTCTTTTTGCAATGATTTCAACAAGTCAATGATCTGGGCTTGGATGGTTACGTCAAGGGCCGTTGTAGGCTCGTCACAGATCAAGATATCAGGACGACAAGCCAGCGCAATAGCAATAACGATCCGTTGGCGCATCCCGCCTGAATATTGGAAAGGATATTCGTCAAAGCGACGTTCCGCTTCTGGGATTCCAACCTTTTCCATATAATCAATGGCCATTTCTCTGGCTTCTTTGGCACTCTTGCCTTGGTGTTTAATAATAACTTCCGTAATTTGTGATCCGATTGTATTAATCGGGTCTAAACTAGTCATTGGATCTTGGAAGATGGTTGCAATTTTTGCACCGCGGATATCTTCCCAGTCTTTGTTTGACTTGAGTTCTGTTAATTCTTGCCCACGATAATTAATGTTACCATTGGCAATTCGGCCGTTGTCTTCTAACATTCCTGTGAAGGTTTTTGTGAGAACAGATTTACCAGAACCTGATTCACCAACAAGTGCCATGACTTCACCTTCAACAAGGTCTAAGGACACATTGCGAATGGCTGTTAAGACACGATCCCGAACATCAAATTCTACTACGATATCGCGAGCAGATAAGATTACATTTTTATCATTTGTCATACCTACTCCTCCTATCTATGTGTACGTGGATCGCTGGCATCTGCAAGGTTTTGTCCAACGATATAGAATGACAAGGATACCAAGACTAAGACTGTCAATGGAATCCAGAAAAGATACGCATTGGTTGTCACGTTTTGTGAGTAGTCTGAAATCAGACGACCTAAACTTGGAACTGTAATTGGCAATCCCAATCCAAAGAAGGAAAGGAAGGCTTCAGTTGAAATAAAGGCTGGCAACAATTGAGTTGTTGTTGTCACAATAACAGATACCAATTGCGGCAAAATATTTTTTGTCACGATTTTTAGAGTTGGAGTCCCCAAAGTACGGCTGGCCAAGTTGTACTCTAAATCACGGTAACGCATAATTTGGACACGGATAGAATAAGCAATTCCAATCCATCCTGTTACCGTCATCGCCAAAATCAAGTTCCAGAAACCAGCACCGATTGAGTAAGTCAAGACAATAACAATCAACATGAATGGAACGTTTGAAATAACGTTATAAACTTCCATCATGAAACGATCGATTGATTTTGACACACCCCAAATCCCACCAATCACTACACCGATCACAACGTTGATCAAGGTAGCAATAAAAGAGATGATAATCGAATTACGGGCACCAAACCAAACTCCATCAAACAACGATTTACCATTGTTATCTGTACCAAAGAAAGCTTTGGCACTTGGAGGATTCAAACGAGCAGTGAAATCATTAACTTTACTTACATCATTGTAATCAAAGTTTGAAAACATTGGATAAACAAAACTCATCAAGAGAATTCCCACCAAGACTGCTAACATGAAAATGGTTGATTTCTTTTTGAAAAATTGGCGAAATACCGATTTCCAGTAGGAGTACGACGGCGCATCAATTGTTTCAGAGGCAAAGTCGTCACGTTCAACAAATTGGAATTTCTTTCTATCGATTGTAGACATTATTTGCCTCCTTTCTTAGTTGTCAATTTGATACGAGGGTCTACCATAACCATGAGAATGTCACCGGCCATTGCTCCAAATACAGCAAGAACAGTAAAGATGAAGACAAGACCAACCACCATGGTATTGTTCGATGCCTTGATGGAATCAATCAACATTTTACCCATACCAGGGAAGGCAAAGACGGTTTCTGTCAAGGTAGCTCCTGAGATAACCAAGACCAATTGAACAGGAATACCTGTAACGATTGGAACCATGGCATTCTTGAAGATATGTTTGCGTGAAATTTCTTTTTCAGAAAGTCCTTTAGCACGTGCAAAACGGACAAAGTCTTGTGAGTGCAAGTCAATCATATAACGACGAATCCAAACAGCCAAACCTGGAGCGGTCAACAGTCCCAAAATGACAGAAGGAAGAACATACGATCTCCAGTCCTGAGCTCCTAAGACTGGGAAGGAGTCTGGAAGACCGATTGTTGAACCTACCAAGCGAACAATGTAAACCAAGGCAATCGTTGGAAGAGCCATCATCAATGTCAAGACAGCTGTCGAGGCACTATCAAACCATGTGTTCTTCAACAAGGCCATGTAAGATCCCAATGGAATCGCAATCAAGTAAGCAATTGCAATCCCGATCAAGCCGATAATAGAAGAGCTCACAATCATGGATGGATTTTCATAGTTGCTCAAAGTTGCTGTATAGGCATCTCCTTTACCAAAGCGGGCAATATCTTGAGCATCTGCCTTGCTTGGTGATTTGTAAGTACGTGAGTAGATATTGATAGAAGATTCTTTTTTCCCTGTTGGGAAGTTTACTTCACTCTTCTTGGTAGTACCTTGTCCTTGTGTAATAACCTGAAGAACTGGCGTATTGGAATAAGTTGGATAAGATTCACCCAAGTTTAACGATACAAAATTTTGATGAATGAACGGGAATTGACCATTGAAATACAAAAGATATTTATGTTTAGTCCCCGAACCAACTACTGACCAACCAATAGCTGGATCATTTTCAATGCGAATATAGCGTTCAAGTTTTGGATTGGAAGCATCTTTGATGACATTTGGATGATCAATCTGAATCAGGTTGCCATAGAATCCAATAACACGTTCAAAGACAGGGACTTCACGAGTTGCGTAAAAGCCTTTGTTTTCAGGGAAACGTTTCAATACCCAGCCATTTCCAAGATTAGAAATGTACTTTTTGTAGATCTTTTCGTTTTCTTTAGTAGGCTCTACAGTTACTGATGAGTCTTCCTTGCTTGCTTTTTCTTTCAAAGCTTTTGAATCAAGATATTCTATATACCCCATACGATCATAGACTGTGTTTTCATAATTGATTTTAGAATCCTTAGTCTTTGCAATCTTATTATAGTTAGGGTCGTTTTTGAAAATTAAATTTCTTGGGGTTAGCGTATAAATAATTGTATACGTCAATGTCGTAACCAAAAAGATCGACACTAACGAACGTAAAATACGCATAAATATATATTTTTTCATATTCCGTTCCTTTAATGTTCAAAAGAACTTTCTCCCCTATTAGAGAAAGTTCTGATGAAGGTGATTATTTAACGTGTTTTTCTAGTTCTTGCTGAGCTTTCTTATTTGAATCAGCTTTTTCTTTCAACCATTTTTCACGTTCTTGATCATATTGTTTTTTAGTGACAGGCTCATCTTGAACTTCAACATATTTGAAATAAGTTGATCCTTTGTTACCTGTTTGTGATGAAGGTCCAGAGAATGGAACTACTTTTGAAACAACTGTAGCTGCTCCAGCGCTAGTCATAGTTGGAATCACTAATGCGCTATCTGTTAACCAAGCTTGTGCTGCTGCAAATTTGTCGTAACGTGTTACTACGTCTTGAGTTTCTTTTTCTGCATCATCAAGCAACTTCGCATATTCATCTAAACCAACTGCTTTAGCAGAAGCATTGTCGACACCACCAGCAAATCCAAGGTAAGTCTTAGTTTGGTCTGGTGAAGATGGTTGCAAGGTATCAAGGTAAGTAGATGGGTCATCGTAGTCTGGATTCCATCCTACAAGCCCTTGAAGATCCCAGTCAGTTTCTGCAGCTGATGGTACGTTCAATGTAATGTTCAAGACTTCATCTTGGTCCATCATTTGAAGGTCCACAACAACGTTTTCTGTGCCAAGTGTTTCTTCAACTGATTGTTTGAAGGATTGCATCCGTGACACAAAGTTTGTTGAGTTTTGTGCAACTGGAACATCCAAGTGGATTGGGAATTGAACACCTTCTTTTTGGAGTTCAGCTTTTGCTTTTTCAAATTGAGCTTTTGCTTTTTCCTTGCTATAGAGGGCGTTTTGACCGTCCGCAAGATTCACACCGCTCCATTGATCTCCATATGTTTGCAACTTGTCTGCTACTACATCACCAAAGTCTTTACCGTTTACTTGAACAAAGGCAGGTGCAGTGTACATATTCCGAATAGCAGCCTTAGCATAGTCTTTACCATTGACTTGTGCTGAATAATTCTCACGGTTCAAGGCAAAGGTGATCGCTTGACGGAAATTCTTGTTTAAGATCGCTTTCTTAGTAGAAGATTTCTGGTCATCTGACGTCTTAGAAGTATGGTTGTATGCTTGACGGTCAATATTGAAACCAAAGACTGCTACACCAGCACTAGGTTGTGTGTTGTAGATATTGTCTTTGTATTTCTCTTCAACTGACGCAAAGTTTGAGCTTGCTGGGAAGAGACGAGCAACTGTATATGATCCATCAGTAAAGCCACGCGCCAATGAATCTTGGTCTGATCCATCATAATAAGAGAATTTGATCTTGTCGATATGAACGTTGTCTTTATCCCAATACTCTTCATTCTTTTCAAAAGTGATTTCTGATTTAGAAGTGATTGATTTCAAAAGGAATGGACCATTGAACAAGATTGATTTAACATTACCTGGTTGACCAAATTCATCACCCTTGCTCTTCAAGAAATCTGTACTAATTGGGAAAAGAACACCATTAGTTGTTTTTGAATTCCAGAAAGTTTCTGGTTGGTTCAAAGTATACTCAAGAGTATAGTCATCCACTGCTTTGACTCCAACCTCAGAGAAATCTGAAATTTTTCCTTCTGAGTAGTCTTTCAATCCTTTGATTGAGTCTTTTACCAATGGAAGAGATTCTGATTTTTTATCCGCCGCATGCTTCAATCCAGTAACAAAGTCATGAGCTGTTACTTCACCATGCTCTTCACCATCAGCATCATACCATTTAACACCCTTACGGATTTTGTAAGTATAGGTCAAACCGTCTTTTGAAACAGACCAATCTTCAGCAATAGATGGTACAAGGTTTCCGTACTTGTCGTTCTCCAACAAACCATCTACACCGTTTGTTGTAATATCGTGTACGGAAGCTTTTGAAGATACAGTGTAATCCAAAGTTGTTGGATCATCGTTATAAACATAGCCATATGTTGTATCTTTTTTTGATGCATACTTGCTATCTTTTGAGCCAGAACATGCTGCAAGGAAAGTTGCTGCGAGCAATGTTACTCCGGCAAATGCAAAAACTTTACTTTTTTTCATTTTGAGTCTCCATTTTATTGAATTTAGATAGAATTATAGCATAAGTGAGACAAAAAGTAAACTAAATTTTCTGAATATTTGGCAAGCGAAAGGAGCCACTAAGCGGAGGACTGTCTAAAAAATCAATCCTTTTTAGTGGCTCCTTACCCTACATAAACTTATACGTTCTTACTATCCCAGCTATTTAGATTCGATGTGGTTCTTTAATTCTTCTTGGGCTTTTTTATTGGATTCGGCCTTTTCTTTCAACCATTTTTCTTTACTTGCATCGTAATCTTTTGTCTTGATGACTTCTTCTGAAAGTTCAAGATATTTATAGTTGGTTCCTGTACCTTTTGTTCCAACCCATGAAGCAGCACGACTATATGGGACAGTCCGTTGCAGCATTGGAGTTCCACCATTTGAAACAGTTGGCAAGATCAACGAACTATCGGTTAGCCATGCTTGAGCGGCTGCGTATTTCTCATAACGTACAGCTTGGTCACTCACTTCTGCATTGGCATCTTTTAAGAGCTCTGCATACTTCCCAAAGTCAACTGCTGTAATAGCAGGGCTTTTTGAACCTGCATCCACACCTAGATAGTAGAAAACCGAACCGTTAACAGGACTTAAACTCTCTAAATAAGTAGATGGATCTTGGTAGTCTGGAACCCATCCTCCGCCTGCAAGGTCATAATCTTTCTCAGCAGCAGTGTCTGTAAAGTAGGTAATATTGTTAAAGTCATCATCAGATAATTTCTGAATATCTACGACAACATTGTCTGCACCAAGAACAGCTTCTACGGATTGCTTAAAGGAGCTAGCTTGTTGTACCTGACTGTTATCTGTCTGACTAACAACGTAATCCAAATGAATTGGGAATTGTACCCCTTCTTTTTGCAGTTGTTCTTTTGCTTTTGCAAATTCAGCCTTAGCTTTTTCTTGATTGTAGAGAGTGGTTTGGGCATCATCTAGATTTACGTCTTTCCACTCATCCCCATAGCTCACCAATTGTTTCTCAACAACCTTACCGAACTCTTCACCATTTACTTGAACAAAAGTCGGTGGAACCAAGGTGTTTCGAAGAATCTTGGTCGCCGCATCCGCACCAGATGTTTGAGCTGCATAGGCTTCACGGTCAAAGGCAAAGTTGACGGCTTGACGGAAATCCTTGTTTAAAATCGCTTGTTTTGTAGACGATTTTTGAGCATCTGTCGTTTTGGCTGTATGGTTATACTTCTGACGATCGATGTTGAAGCCTAGGTAATAAGATGTACCATATTGAACACCATAAACAATATTATCACCAAATTTCTTTTTCACACTCTTATAAGTGGAGCTATTTGGCATTACTGTCGCAAATGAATATTGTCCATTCTCAAATTTCTTGATGACTGATTCTGGATCTGATCCGTCATTGTAAGTCAACTTCACATTATCAATATGAACATTCTTTTCATCATAGTATTCTTTATTTTTTACAAGTTCAATTTGAGATTTTGAAGTTAAATTCTTCAAATAATAGGGACCGTTATAGAGAATACTACTTGGTTTCAGGGAACCAAAGTCTTTTCCTTGCGATTTTAAGAAAGTTGCGTTAACTGGGAAAAGGACGCCTGATGTCGTCTTAGAATTCCAAAAGCTTTCTGGACGTTCCAAGGTATATTGAACGGTGTAATCATCTAGGGCTTTCACGCCAACTGTCTGAAAGTCTGTTGTTTCACCCTTGGCATAGGCATCCAAGCCTTTAATGGAGTTTTGGATTAAGAAGAGACCTTCAGATTTTGATTCCACAGCATGTTTGATTCCTGTCACAAAATCGTGAGCTGTTACAGCACCATACTCTTCCCCTTCACTGGTGTACCATTTAGCATCTTTTCGAAGTTTATAGGTATAGACCAAGCCATCTTCTGAAACTGTCCATTCTTCTGCCAAACTTGGGATTAAATTTCCATATTTATCATTTTCTAACAAACCATCAACAAGATTACTTGTAATATCAGACGTCGTTGTACGAGTCGATACAATGTAGTCCAAAGTATTTGGATCCGTTGAATAAATATAAGAATAAGTAGATTGATTGCTGCTTCCACCACCGCATGCTGTTAATAGAAGAGCGCTGGCTAGAGAAACACCGGCCAGTACAAACCGTTTATTTACTTTCATCACTATCTCCTTATGTTAGGTTTTCTACCATTATACACTATTTCTTCCATTTTACCAACTATCTTTACAATTTACTTATAGAGTTTTAAATTAAGTGAAGGTGAAAATAGGATTAAAGCAGTTGCCTTCTTTTATGATACAATAGTAGAGACAAAAAACAATCGAGGATTCAAACGTGAAAAAAATAATCACTTTACTTCTTTGCATAATTCTTACCCTTCTCAGTACTTCTCCTGTAAGAGCGGAGGACCTAGACCTCGGAGCTCAGCATGCTATTGCAATCGATGGAACAACAGGTAAAATACTCTACGAAAAAAATAGCAATGAAAAAAAAGAAGTTGGTGGAATCAGCAATCTCTTAACTACTTATCTCGTTTACAAAGCCATTCAGCAAGGAAAAATCTCTTTAAATGATGACGTAGATATTTCGGACAAAGCCTACCAACTGACCGCTGTTGAAGGAATCAGCAATGTCCCCATGGAAGCCCGTAAATACAAGGTTAAGGACTTGCTCACTGCTCTCCTCGTATCAAACGCCAATAGTGCCGCCATCGCCTTAGCTGAAAAAGTAGCTGGTAGCGAAGAAAAATTCGTCCTCCTCATGAAAGAAAAGCTCAAAGATTGGGGAATTACAGATGCGACGATTGTGAATGCTAGTGGTTTGAACCAATCTATCATTGATGGGGATGGGGATGAGGATGAGGAAAACAAAAAGAAAAATACAGAAAACAAGCTGAGTGCTTATGATGTTGCAGTTATTGCAAAACATCTCCTAGAAGACTATCCTGAAGTTACAAAAATCACCTCACTTCCCCATGCAGACTTTGCTGGAATTCAATTGGAGAGCAGTAACTATATGTTGGAAAACATGCCCAACTATCGAGCAGGAGTAGATGGTCTAAAAACTGGAAATTCCGAAAAAGGAGGGATCTCATTTGTTGCCTCTACGAATCAAAATGGGATTCGAATGATTACCGTTGTCATTGGTGTTGAGGCAATCGATGGCGACCCTTACGCACGATTTGTTGCAACAGCCAACCTGATGAATTATGTGAGCCAAAACTTCGTTCCAAACCTCATTGTCAGCAAAGGCAAAGCTTACAACAACAGTAAATCAACAGTCCTTGATGGTAAAAAAACAAGTTCCACCGCTGTCGCTAAGGATGACTTCATTGTGATTGAACGACAAGGAAGCCAAGCAGAAGCTAAAATCACCTTTAAAAGTAGCCAATCTTCATTTAGCGCTCCTATAAAGAAAGGTACTTCTCTCGGAACCCTTACCTACACTGATCCAGAACCCATCGGTCGAGGGTATATCGAAGGTAAAGCCCCTAGTATGGAAATGGTAAGCGGAGAAAATATCCAAAAAAGTTTCTTCTTAAAGGTGTGGTGGAATCAATTTGTTCGTTACGTCAACGAAAAACTATAAATGCTCATAAACAAAAAAGAGGTCACCCTCTTTTTTTGTTTATTCAATTCCGTCAACAGAACTTCTATCGAACTTCGAAATAAGGAAAAGCAGTATCGCTGTCTATTGGATGAGTCGGGATTTCTTGTTCAATCAACGCACGCCAACCTGCTACCAATTCTCCAAAAGATAAGCTAGCTTCAGGTGTAGCTGTTGTTAGCTTCCGACCAAACCAAGCCATGGTCGCCGTTTCTAATTGAAGCATGGCATAACTAATCACAGGAACATTGGCAGCTTCGTAATTTTCATTGACTGCATGGGCTACTGCTGGTGCTTGAGGCAAGAGTTGAAGGCGGATTTTTTCTACAAGTTCTGGATCCAATTCTTGCCAAGAAATTAATTTCCCATCGATTTGATAATACAAATCAAATGTTTCTTGACCCGGCTTAAAATTCACTAGCATAAAGGCACGATCCGCTTTATCAGGACCGCCAACAGCCTTCACAGCATTGATCAAGAGATTTTGTTCCATCTGTCTCCAATAATCATCTGCTTCTTCTGCTAGATCAATTGTAAAGGGTGGAACAATTTCCTCAACAGGAATTTCGCCCTTATTCGCTTTTTCAACATTACCAAATATTTTTTTTAAGAATCCCATTTTGCTTCTCCTTTTATCCCCTTAACCGACAGATCCTTCCATTTCATAGCTAATCAAGCGGTTGAGCTCAACTGCATATTCCATTGGAAGTTCTTTAGTGAAAGGCTCTACAAATCCCATGACGATCATTTCAGTCGCTTCTGATTCTGATAAACCACGGCTCATGAGGTAATAGAGTTGCTCTTCAGAAATCTTAGAAACCTTAGCTTCGTGCTCCAAAGCAACTTGCGAGTTATGGATTTCATTAAATGGAATGGTATCTGACGCAGATAAGTCATCCATGATAATGGTATCACACTCAATGTGACTGACAGATTTCGCTGAATCTTTATTGAAGGTCACTTGTCCACGGTAGTCAACCTTTCCTCCACCTTTCGCGATGGATTTTGAGACGATTGAAGAGCTGGTATGTGGAGCATTATGGATCATTTTAGCACCTGTATCTTGGTGTTGCCCCGCATTTGCAAAGGCGATAGAAAGCATAGTCCCACGCGCGCCTTCTCCATCCAGATAAACAGACGGGTATTTCATGGTCGTTTTAGCCCCGAGGTTTCCATCGATCCATTCAACTGTCGCATCTTTGGTCGCTTTGGCCCGTTTGGTTACCAAGTTATAGACATTGTCGGACCAGTTTTGGATGGTCGTATAACGCATATAAGCGCCATCCAAGGCAAAAATTTCGACAATAGCTGCGTGCAGGCTATTGCTTGAATAAGTCGGTGCTGTACATCCTTCTACATAGTGGACGCTAGCGCCTTCGTCAACAATAATCAAAGTCCGCTCAAACTGACCTGTATTTTCATTATTAATCCGGAAGTAAGTCTGCAAAGGAACATCGACCTTAACACCCTTCGGCACATAGATAAAGGTTCCACCTGACCAAACAGCTGAGTTGAGGGCTGCCAACTTATTATCCGTTGGAGGTACCAACTTAGCAAAGTATTGCTTAAACAAGTCTGGGTATTCCTTCAAAGCCGAATCTGTATCGGTAAAAATGATTCCGAGCTTTTGGAATTCTTCCTTCATGTTATGGTAAACTACTTCAGACTCATACTGAGCAGCTGCTCCGGCTAGGTAAGCACGCTCTGCTTCTGGAATACCAATCCGTTCAAATGTTTCCTTAATTTTTTCAGGCACTTCATCCCAGCTACGTGCAGGTTTATCAGATGGTTTTTGATAATAAATCAAATCATCAAAATCAATATCTGACAAGTCCGCTCCCCAAGTTTGCATCGGCATTTTTTTAAATGCTTCATAAGACTTCAAACGGAACTCCAGCATCCATTCTGGCTCATTTTTCGCAGCAGACAACTCGCGAATAACCGATTCATTCAACCCTTTTCCTGTTGACAAGATTGGGTCTACATCATCGTGAAAGCCAAATTTATATTCACCAAGATCAATTGGTTTTGGTTCTACTCTTTCTTCTGTCATATCTTTCCTTTCATTTTCTTTTTATCGCTCTTTCCATGTGATTACTTTCTCTAGTCTGGACCATAAGCACCCGAATGTTGATAGCATTTCTCACCAGAAGCTTGGTTAAAGAACAGACTTAAATCTTAATCACTTTTATTCATCATTAGGCTTGAGCATCGATTGCTTTTTTGAGAGCATTCCAAGCCAGGGTCGAGCACTTGATCCGTTGTGGAAATTTAGCAACTCCAGCTAAAAAGGCTGCATCTCCCAACTGGTCTTGACGGGCATCTTCTTTGCCTTGGACCATTTCTGAAAAAATAGTCGCCAACTCTAGCACTTCTTCCTTGGATTTTCCTAGGACAACGTCCGTCATCATACTAGCAGAAGCCGTCGAAATCGTACAGCCTGAGTTGACAAAGGCAATGTCCTTGATTACTCCTTCATCATCAAACTGAACAGACAAACTAATCACATCGCCACAGGTTGGATTGTTTAAGTTGATTTGTTCAACCCCTTCAATCTTTCCATGGTGGTGGGGATTTTTTGAATGGTCAGCTACTACAGCCATATAGAGGCTATCTAATTTAGAAAGTGCCATTGAAAAACTCCTTTGTTTTTATCAGCGCTTCTACAAGCTTATCACAGTCTTCCTTTGTATTGTAGAGATAAAAGCTAGCTCGAGCAGTAGCTGGAACCTCCAAATACTGGATCAAAGGTTGAGCACAATGGTGGCCTGCCCGAACGGCAACTCCTTCATAATCCAGGGCAGTCGCAAGATCATGAGGATGCAGATCCCCTAAGTTGAAGGAAATCACCCCAGAGCGTTTCGCTAAATCTTGGGAGCCATAGATTTTCAAGCCTTCAATTGCTTGAAGTTTGGGAAAGACGTAGGCAATTAACTCTTGCTCGTGATGCTCAATAGCATCCATTCCAATAGCCTCTAAATAATCAATCGCCGCAGCTAAACCAATAGCACCAGCCATATTTGGAGTCCCAGCTTCGAATTTCCAAGGGAGTTCCTTCCAGGTTGCGGATTGTTCATAGACAAAGTCAATCATTTCCCCACCAAATTCAACAGGTGACATTTGGTTGAGATAGTGCTCTTTTCCATACAAGACTCCAATTCCTGTCGGTCCAGCCATTTTATGCCCGGAAAAGACAAAGAAGTCTCCATCTAGTTTTTGAACATCAATTTTCATATGGGGGACTGATTGAGCCCCATCCACTATCATAATAGCACCTTTTTCATGGGCCAATTGAGCGAGTTCCTGGATAGGATTGATCACCCCGAGAACGTTAGAAGCATGGGTAATGGAAACAAATTTGGTTCGATCTGTCAATTTTTCTCGGAAATCCTCTAGATCCAGACCACCGTCTTTCAAGTAGGCATAGACCAACTTCGCCCCTGTCTTCCGACAAGCTTCCTGCCAAGGAAGGATGTTGGAATGGTGTTCCATAATGGAGATGAGGACCTCATCCCCCTCTTCGAGGATTTCTTCTGCAAACCGACCAATCCAGTTCAAGCCTGTCGTAGTCCCTCTCGTAAACAAGACCTCTTTGGTCGAGGAAGCGTTTATAAAACGACGGACCGTTTCTCTTGCTGCTTCATAGGATGCGGTTGCCCGTTCCGCCAAGGTATGAACCCCACGGTGAA
This sequence comes from Streptococcus sp. A12, assembly GCF_905372335.1. Taxonomy (GTDB): domain Bacteria; phylum Bacillota; class Bacilli; order Lactobacillales; family Streptococcaceae; genus Streptococcus. The sequence continues at coordinate 31,900 of NZ_CAJPOU010000008.1, read as the reverse complement.
CATTGGCGTTATCCTCTTGGTAATAGCGATTCACCGCCTCTAAGACAGCTTTTGGTTTTTGTGTCGTCGCTGCATTATCTAAATAGACAAGTGGCTCATCATTCACTATTTGATCTAAAATCGGGAAATCTTTCCGAATCTTATCGACATCTATCATGTTTATCTCTTCAATAATTTATCTTCAATGGTTTGGATCATTTCTTCACGAACTTCTTGGACTGGAATCTCCACGATCACTGATCCAAGGAAACCACGAACCACTAGGCGTTCTGCAGTTGCCTGATCCAAGCCACGGCTCATGAGGTAGTACATGTCTTCTGGATCTACCTGACCGATAGAAGCCGCGTGACCTGCAGTCACATCATTTTCATCGATCAAAAGAATTGGGTTAGCATCGGAACGAGCTTGGTCAGAAAGCATTAACACACGGCTTTCTTGTTGGGCATCTGCCCCTTTTGCTCCCTTGATAATGTGACCAATCCCGTTGAAGGTCAAGGTTGCCTTTTCAAGAATGACACCATGTTGGAGAATGTTCCCTACCGAATTGCAACCATAGTTGGTTACACGGGTATCAATCCCTTGTACCTGACGACCACTAGATAGGGCTACGACCTTCAGGTCTGCATGGCTGCCGTTTCCTATCAAGTCACTATCAAAATCAGCAACGACATTTCCTTCGTTCATGACACCAATTGCCCAGTCAATGCTAGCATCCTTGCCTAGTTTCCCACGGCGGCTAATGTAGGCAGTGACATTCTCACCAAGACGATCAATCGCAGCAAACTTCACTTGCGCACCCGAACGGGCAATGACTTCTACTGTGATATTAGCAGTTGCCTTAGCACTACCTTCTCCACGTGACTCAAGACGTTCAAGGTAACTAATCTTACTGTTCTTACCAGCGATAATCAAGATGTGCTTGTTAAATGGCACATCGCTATCACTATCCTGGTAGAAAACACCCTCGATTGGCTCCGCGATTTCTACATGATCTGGAATATAGAGAACAGCTCCACTATTGAAATAAGATGTGTGGTAGGCTGCCAACTTGTCATCATCATATTTAACGGATGACATGAAAAATTCCTCTACGACCTCTGGAATTACTTCCAGGGCTGAGTGGAAGTCTGTAAAGATGACTCCCTGGTTGGCCAAGTCAACTGGAATCTGTTCAAATACTGTGTGAGTTCCATGCTGAACCAATTTTAATTGATTGTCAATTGCCGTGAAGTCTGGCACAGCAGTAAGGGGCTCACTTTCTGTGATTGTTCCATCCCCAAGATTCCAACGATGAAATTTCACGCGTTCAATCACAGGTAGTTCTAAGTCATCAATTTTATCAAAAGCCCTCTGGCGCAAATCCTGCAACCATTGAGGCTCTGCATGCATTTCTGAAAAAAGTTTGATATTTTCTTTGGTCATTTACTCCTCCTCAAAGATCCTGTTCAGTTTCGAACACAAGATTAGAGTTCTTCTTTGTAGTCGTAACCTAACTCTTCTGCTAATTTCGCGTATCCTTCACGCTCCAAACGCACAGCAAGTTCAGGACCACCTGAAAGGACGACACGACCTTCCATCATCACGTGAACCACATCAGGAGTAATGTAGTTTAAAAGACGTTGGTAGTGGGTAATGATCATGGCACCAAAATCTTCGCCACGCATTTCATTGACCCCTTTTGAAACCACTTTAAGGGCATCGATATCCAAACCAGAGTCAATCTCATCAAGTAGAGCAAACTTCGGTTCCAACATCAACAATTGCAGAATTTCATTGCGTTTCTTCTCACCACCTGAGAAACCTTCGTTCAAATAGCGTTCTGCCATCTCTTCCTTCATATTGAGGAGTTCCATTTTCTGGTCCAATTTTGTGATGAAATCACGAACAGAAATTTTTTCATCCTCTTCTTTGCCTGCATTCATGGCTGCACGAAGGAATTCAGCATTGGTAATTCCTGGAATTTCTGATGGGTATTGCATAGCCAAGAAAAGGCCCATGCGAGCACGTTCATCCACTTCCAATTCAAGGATATTCACTCCATCAAATAGAATTTCACCCTTGGTCACTTCATAGTTTGGATTCCCCATGATGGCTGCAGACAGGGTTGATTTCCCTGTCCCGTTAGGTCCCATGATGGCTGCAATTTCCCCTGTTTTAAGGGTCAAGTTCACGCCTTTTAAAATTTCCTTGCCTTCAATTTCTACATGAAGATCTTTAATCTCTAATACTGACATTTGTATTCCTTTCTGCTATAGAGTTTTGTCTTATCTAGTATAACAAAAAAAAGCCTAAAAGGCTTTTCTGGTGTTTAGAATCGTTCTTATTTAGTCTTATTTTTTCTATTTTGTCGAACTTCCTCTCGATAGGCAGAATTTCCTATATAGCGTAAGCAATTGAGGAGAGGACTATGGTTCGGACCTAGGACTCCAATCAATTCTGCTAATAATTCAACTCCTAATACCAAACCGATGACAAGCAGAACGCCACCAATACGAGTCGAAATATTCAATAGAAGAGAAATCATAGCAAAAATCATCGAAATTCCATAGATAACCAAGACAGTTCCACGATGCGTTAAGCCCAAAGAAAGTAGGCGATGGTGCAAGTGATTCCGATCTGGGGCATAGAACTTCTGACCAGAGAGAGTCCGACGAACAATCGCTAAAAAGGTATCCGTAATGGGAACTCCCAAGATAATCATCGGCGTAACAACTGCAACAGCCGTCGCATTCTTAAGACCTTGCAAGGACAAAACAGCGATCATAAATCCAATGAAGAGGGCTCCTGTATCCCCTAAATAAAGAATCGCTGGATGATAATTAAAGGGGAAGAAACCAGCAATGGCCATGACTAAGACAAAAATCGTCATAGTCAGAAAGAGATTGGGCACTGGGAGAAAGAAATGAGAAACAATCCCCATCGTCACCAAGGAAATAATCGAAACCCCGCTGACCAGGCCATCCAACCCATCAATCAAATTGACTGCATTGGTAATCGAAATGATCCAAATGACTGTTAAAATATAGGACAACCAGGGGTCAAAATGAAGAAACGGCCCTCCAAAAGGGATTTTGAAATCATTTAAGCGAAAATCTGTAAAGAACCAGATCACACTGGCCCCTAGGAAAATCCCCAGCATCTTTAACCGCGGTGATAATTCTTTTATATCATCGATTAAACCAGTCAGACCAATGATCCATCCTCCAACAACAACTGGTAAAGTATAGGTCAGATAAGATGTCTTGGCTACATAGCCTTTGGTAATCATCGGTAGCAATACCACGGTTGCAATAGTAAAAGCAAGAAGAATGGCTAAACCACCAGCGCTGGGCATGGGTTTTTTATTGATCCGACGCGAATTTGGATAGTCTACAGCATCTATTTTAAAGGCCAGTAACCTCACAAAGGGAGTTAGAATCAAACTGATCAAAAAAGTTGTAATCAGGACCAGGATAAATTGTAATGGAAAAGTAATCATACCAAATTAACCTTTTGTAGTTCGTGAATAGCATCTGAGACGAGCAAGAGATGACCATGTTCCTGGAGGACAGCTCTAGTAGTATCTGTGTCTTCTGCATATTCACGCATGGTTGCCAAGAGCCAACCTGGATAATCTTGCGGGCACCCTTCCAAATCAATCAAGACGGTTAAATAGTAAATCCCGTCCATTTTATAAAGTTCCGAAGTCTCGACCGCATAATGAACTGTCTTTGTAAACCGAATCACTTCTTCTAACTGAGAGAACTGGAGGATATAATAAATATACCGTGTATCTACTGGATGATTCGGCGTATCTTCTTCTGAAAGCTGATTTTCATCAGCCAATTCCTCAGCTTCTAAATGACGAATAGCATCGCCGTCTCCCTTACTCTTTTCAGAGATGGTCTTTTCCAAGGTCTTGATAAATTCGTCCGGAGACATTTGCGACAATTCTTCCATATCAGGCAAGTCGGAAAAATCTTCAAAATTTAGATGCTGGTCAATTTTTGATTTGGTCACAAACACATCGAGCTTATCCGGCTTAGGAGTCACTCGGAAACTCAACATGCCACTGTCTAAGAAACTTTCTGGCATTTCCAATTCATCCAAGATGGTATAGAAAAATTCTTCTGTTTTTTCTTGAGGCACCAAAAAATCGGCCATTTCCATGCCTCGTTCTTCTAAATCCTCTAATTGAATCGTGATTTTAATGGTTGAATCACTGATTTGCTTCATCTTCATGACTGCACCTCATACTGTTAGTCTTTCTATTATACTAAAAAGGGACATTTTTTTCAAAACATGACCCCCCACTTCAGATATGAAAAAACCTTAAACAAAAGAGCACTTCCTCCCCCCTCAAACATAGCCATTTGAAGAGAAAGAAGAAGCACTCCTATCTCATGATTAGATAAAGATTTTGATTACTGCATAGACCAGCAAAATCGCTCCCAAAACAATCCGATATTTTCCAAAAACTGTGAAGTCATGAGTTTTAACATAATCTGTCAAGAAGCGAATCGCTACCATACTGACTCCGAAGGCAACTGCCATAGCCACCAAAAGGATCGTTCCTTGGCTGAAGCTTAAAGCATTTCCTCCCAAGACAAACTTAGCGACCTTTAATAGGCTAGCTCCAAACATAGCAGGAATCCCCAGATAGAAGGTAAATTCTGTCACAACTGAGCGGCTAACTCCATTGACCAAACCACCTACAATCGTTGCACCTGACCGACTGGTCCCTGGGAAAAGTGACAAGACTTGGAACAAACCAATATAGAGAGCAGTCTTATAAGGCAACTTGTGTAATTCCATCACTTCTGGTTCTACTTGTTCTCGTTTTTCAAGGTAAATAAAGGCCCACCCATAGGTGATCAGCATGATGGCTACAGAAAAAGAGTTATGAAAATGAGCTTCAAACCAATCATCTAATTTAAAGACAAAGAGCAAAGGCAGGGTCGCCACAGCAACCTTGGCCCACAATTGCCAAGTCCGTCTCACCTCTTTTTTCGATTTTCCAGGCTTAAATGGATAAAGCTTGTCGAAGTAAATCACGACGACGGCCATAATAGCACCAAGCTGAATAACGACATTAAACATCTCCATAAAGGCAGGGTTTTGATCTTTAAACTGGATAAAGTCTTGGATCAAAATCAAATGACCTGTACTTGAGATTGGAAGCCACTCGGTGACTCCTTCAACGATTCCAAAAAGAATCGCTTTTATCACTTCAATGATAAACATCTTCTTCTCCTAAACTTACATTTGCTATATTATAACACATTTCTAGCCATAGAACCAGATGTGCTTGCAAGGATGCATAGACTAAAAAAAGTGAGGTAAATCCTACCTCACTTCTCTAAAATTGTAACTACAACTGTGGCTAGCTAGCACTTGTGCGACTCTAAAAAGCACCGAAACCACCGCCACCACCGCCACCAGAGAAGCCACCACCAGAACTACCGCTTGAAGACACTGTAAAATGACTAGCAGTTGTCGCGGTCGTTCCATAAGTAGATAAGAGATGGCTGGAATGGATCAGATTACTACGAAATGGAGTGTAGACATAGGCATCCATACTTGGGTTATCCAAGTGGATTTGACGAAGTTTCATCACTTTACTTACTTGATCTGCAAAACCAAATAGAGTGGCATAGACTAACAAGCGATTCCATAAAACCAGCGATTGAACTTCTGCTTCTTCCAAATGAGCGATATCCCGCAACATATTACGGAAGCTATCCCAGTAATAGCGCTGTTCTGCACCGAGATCCGTTGGGACTCCATCCCGTCGATAGAGTGTGAACTTCCCTTGGAAGGATGCCGGAAGAATCCACATTACCAACACATAGATCACACAAAAGATAGAGAACCAATTCAAGATGAAATAAGCAATTAGACCGGTTACCAAAGCAATGCTCCACGCAGCCCATCCAAAGAAGAGACACATACGGCCTGCACGTTCCTCCCCTACCTCTAAAGGACGGTAGTAAGGAGAAAGGGCAAAGGTTTGGATCCTTTGTTGAACTGCCTGAGCGACACGAGAAATCGCTACATCAATCCGATCTTGCGCTTGTTTTCCTCTCTTGCGAATGGCATCTTGCTCTTTCTCAGAGGCATATTTATAGAGAGAATCCGAAATTTCGTAATCTGAAAACAAGTCATCTGTTCTACAATATTTTTGAGAACCGAAAGCAAGTCTAAGAAACTCGCGCTCAAATTCATCCAATGTATCTTCATTTTGAATCGTTAAAACTGTATGAGTGTCGTATTGCTCACAGATGATATTTTTTCGATCAATCAAATCAAGTAAGGTTGCTTGCACCAACTGATCAAATTTAAAGGCGCCCCGAGCATGTTTTTTGGTTGGAGAAATCTCATCTAGCTCTGTAGAGTATACAATCGAGGCCATTAGTAGAGGCGCAACGTCATTTGGTATCTCATACAAGCGGCTATTTTTCGGGAAAACTCTGGTAGAAGTAACAGATTGCACGAATCGATAACGACAATAAATAGCGAGAAGAAGGAAGAACAGAATAAGGATTGGGAGTAGGACCTTCATAAATAGACGAATCCAGGTCCTTTTTTGAACAATTCCTGCTTCTGTCCGATGATAGTTGAACTCCTCCATTAAGCCTGTATCTCTATCTGATTCCCCAAAGGAAGCTATATCCGATTTCCGCCAGTAAGCATAAATCTCAACACCTTCTTTTCGTTTCAGATTCTCTAGAGTAGCCTTATAGTTTGCTTCTTCTTTCTGAACAGTTGCCTCAGCCCCCATATAAGCCGTATGGATATTCAGTTCCGATTTCGAGGCAGGCGTGGCAAATTTCGGGATAATCTGTAACTCTACTTTTTTGACCTCTTGATCCCCATCACTAATTGGTTTCCAGTTCAATAATAGGATATCTTGGTGAACATAGAGCAGGTTTTTTAAGCGCCAGGTAACCTTTATCTTGACAGTATCCCCTGCACTTCCGCCGTTATAAATCTTTACCTGATAACCATCGCCTAAATTATGAACTTCTGGTTCTTGCGACAAAGTTCTACCTTCCACTTCCACCAAAGGAGGAATTACTATTTCAAAACCTTGAGGCATTTTACCCGCACTTCCCAAGGTGACATATTGACCATTATAGGAAGTTGTAAAATGATAGACCAATTCTTCCTCATAGGTAGCATCATCCCAAGTTTCCAAGGTAAGAGTCCCCCGATAAGACTGAACCTCATAGGAAGGACCATCCGCCTTTACAAGACCTGTTACAAATAGACAGGCCATCACTGCCAATAGAACATACAGAATTTTTTTCATTTCCCCTATACTCCTTTGGTTTATTATAGCATTTTTTCATGAAAAGGCTATCAGGTTTGAAAAGTAGACCAATTTCCTGTACAATAAGATGATACTATTTATAAAGGAAGAGGAGACTACATGAAAAAAACAATTTATGCTCTCTTTACCGGACTACTTTTGTGTCTGGGAATGAGCCATATTGTCAAAGCAGATGAGTATCTCCGGATTGGAATGGAGGCTGCGTATGCTCCTTTCAACTGGACTCAAGAAGATGATTCAAATGGAGCCGTAAAGATTGATGGCACCAACCAATATGCTAATGGTTACGATGTTCAAATCGCCAAAAAGGTTGCTGAGGGACTAGGTAAAAAACCTCTGATCGTAAAAACATCTTGGAACGGACTAATTCCAGCTCTCACTTCTGGGAAAATCGATATGATTATCGCCGGTATGAGTCCTACTGCTGAGCGCAAAAAAGAGGTTGCTTTTTCTAATAGCTACTATACTAGTGAGCCAGTCATGCTGGTCCGCAAAGATGGAAACTATGCGAGTGCCACTAGTTTAGATGACTTTAAGGATGCAAAGGTCACCTCTCAACAAGGGGTCTACCTCTACTCTCTCATCTCCCAACTCAAGGGTGCAAAACAAGAAACTGCAATGGGAGACTTTGCTCAAATGCGCCAAGCTTTAGAATCTGGTGTTATCGATGCCTATGTTTCTGAGCGTCCAGAAGCCTTGACAGCTGAGTCCGCTAATTCAAAATTTAAGATGATCCAATTCAAAAAAGGATTTGAAGTTGGTGAAGAAGATGCGACCATCGCTATCGGGATGAAGAAGGGTGACGCTAGACTTGACCAAGTCAATGCAGCACTAGCTAATATTTCATCTGAAGACCAAGTCAAACTCATGGATGATATGATCAAGAAGCAACCAGCTTCCAGCGATGCTAGCGATGATGAGCAGACTTTCTTCAGCCAAATGATGAAGATTTTGAAAGATAATGGCCCACAATTCTTACGCGGAACTGGTATGACTCTCCTCATCTCCATGACGGGAACCATCGCTGGATTGATTATCGGTTTGTTAATCGGTGTCTTCCGGACTGCTCCTATGTCTAAGAACAAGGCCCTCGCCGCCTTGCAAACATTCTTTGGTTGGTTCCTCAATGTCTACATTGAAATCTTCCGCGGAACTCCGATGATTGTTCAATCCATGGTTATTTTCTACGGTTCAGCCCAAGCCTTCAACATTTCCTTGGATCGCACCTGGGCCGCTATCTTTATTGTTTCGATCAATACAGGGGCTTATATGAGTGAAATTGTTCGTGGAGGAATCTTAGCAGTGGATACTGGTCAGTTTGAAGCAGCGACCGCTCTAGGAATGACCCATGGACAAACCATGCGCAAGGTCGTCCTTCCTCAGGTCATTCGGAATATCTTGCCAGCGACAGGGAATGAATTTGTCATCAACATCAAGGACACATCTGTCTTGAATGTTATCTCTGTGGTCGAGCTTTACTTTACAGGAAATACGGTGGCAACTCAAAACTACCAATACTTCCCAACCTTCACTATTATTGCGATTATTTACTTTATCCTGACTTTCACTATCACCCGTATCCTTCGTTACATCGAACGTCGCTTAGATTCTGATACCTATACAACAGGTGCCAATCAAATGCAAGTCAAAGAGGTGAAATAATGGCAGAAAAAATACTTGAAATCAAACACTTAAAAAAATCCTACGGTCAAAACGAAGTTTTGAAGGACATCTCTCTTTCTGTTGAGAAGGGCGAAGTAATCTCTATCATTGGGAGCTCTGGTAGTGGGAAATCTACCTTCCTTCGCTCCATCAATCTCTTAGAAACACCGACTGATGGGGAAATCCTCTACCGAGGGCAAAACGTTCTTGATCCTGATTACGATCTCACCCACTATCGAGAAAAATTGGGCATGGTGTTCCAAAGCTTCAATCTCTTTGAAAACCTGAATGTCTTAGAGAACACCATTGTCGCTCAGACAACTGTCCTAAAACGGGACCGAGAAACAGCAGAGAAGATTGCTAAAGCGAATTTAGAGAAAGTTGGTATGGGAGAACCTTATTGGGCTGCTCGTCCAAAACAACTTTCAGGGGGGCAAAAACAACGGGTTGCTATCGCTCGTGCTCTCTCTATGGATCCTGATGCCATTTTGTTCGATGAGCCAACCTCTGCTCTGGACCCTGAAATGGTCGGAGAAGTTCTTAAAATTATGCAAGACTTAGCCAAAGAAGGCTTAACCATGATCGTGGTCACCCACGAAATGGAATTTGCACGAGACGTCTCAAGTCGTGTTATCTTTATGGACAAGGGGGTCATCGCTGAACAAGGTGATCCGAAAGAAATCTTTACCAATCCAAAAGAAGAACGGACCAAAGAATTCTTACAACGTTTCTTAAACTAAAACAAACTCCCTCACCGGAAATCCTTCCGATGAGGGAGTTTTTAAATACCATCAATTGAAAGCCCAATTCCACACATAAACTTGTTGAAATCCTTTAATAGATATGAAGAAAGCTAGTGATACTTTCCTACGATATCCTGATTTATACTATGTAAAAAGAAGGGAAGCTTTTTCCCTTCTTTTTTATATGTAAATTTAATTTTCGAATTTTTGATGATTCTTATCATAAAAATCGATCAAGCCAAGCGCAGTTTCAAACGAGATGTTCTTCACTTTTGCACGACCTTGCGCAAGTGCAATGATAGACATTTCACGGGCGTTCGTTTCTTTACTGATACGATAGCCAGTGATCTTTTTATCACGTACCCAACCAACAACTGATTCCACTTTTTCGAAGTTCGATTTAGCCATGATTCTTCTCCTATATTATTATTTCCAATACTAATATAAAATTTTTTGCATATTTTGTCAACCATAATAGCTGAAAATACGAACAATTTTAAAAAAGTCAGATATTTGTTATTTAGCTTTTAAAGCTGAGAGGATTTGGGTGCGAATATTCTCTACGCCATCCGGATTTGCTGGTAAGAAGAGGGTATTGGTACCTTGTTTTTCTGCAAAGTTATTCAAAGTATCCAAATATTGGTTGGTCAAAAGAATCGACATAATCTGTTCTTCTGTCAAATTCACATTGGTGTCTTTCAATTCCTTGATAGAATCTGCCAAACCATCTACAATAGCCTTCCGTTGCTCTGCAATTCCGACCCCGTGAAGGCGATCTTTTTCAGCTTCTGCTTCGGCTGCGGTAACAATCTTAATCTTGTCCGCTTCAGCCAATTCTTGGGCAGCCACACGTTTCCGTTGAGCAGCATTGATTTCATTCATTGACTGCTTCACTTCAGCATCTGGTTCAACCTTGGTAATCAAGGTTTTTACAATGATATACCCGTAGGTTGACATTTCTTCAGCTACTTGTTTTTGAACCTCAAGGGCGATTTCATCCTTTTTCTCAAACAATTCATCCAAGGTCAACTTTGGAACAGATGAGCGCAAAGCATCTTCGATGTAAGATTTGATCTGAGCTTCTGGACGCATCAATTTGTAGTAAGCATCCGTTACATTGTTTTCATTTACGCGGTATTGTGTCGCGACATTCATGGTAACGAATACGTTATCTTGTGTCTTAGTTTCGACCACAATCTCGCTTTGCAAGAGACGCAATTGCACACGCGCAGCAATTTTATCGATTCCAAATGGTGCACGGACATGAATCCCACTATTGCTGATTTTTTGGTAGCGTCCAAAACGCTCAATAATCGCAACAGATTGTTGTTTCACCACATAGAGTGAGCTAATGAATACAGTAGCTCCAACTACTAGAATAGCCAATAGAAAAATCCAAATCATTTCCTGATTCTCCTTTTTATTTTATTACATTTTTAAGTGACTCTTTATTAAAGAAACCATCATACCAACATGTTATAAAGGGTTTCATTTCCGTTTAAGTTAATGAAAGAAGGGTCAAATTGTTCAATCCGATTGATCAGACCTGCATAGTCATGCTTATCTGCCAAAGCAACCCCAATCAAGACTGGCCCAGTCCCCTTACTTGCCCGTTTGATGTACTCAAACCGCGTGATATCGTCATTTGGTCCTAAGATATCATTTACAAATTCTCGAAGAGCTCCTGGACGTTGCGGGAAGTTGACGATGAAGTAGTGTTTAATACCATCATAGATCAAAGCTCGCTCTTCCATCTCTGGCATCCGGTTAATATCATTGTTCCCACCAGAAATCACACAACAAATAGTCTTCCCTTTGATATACTCTCTTAACACTTCTAAGGCAGCAACACTGGCAGCTCCAGCTGGTTCTGCAACCAAGCCTTGCTTAGAATAAAGATCAATCAAGGTCTCAGAAATCAAGCCCTCGTTGACGCCAATCAAGGTCTCAACATTTTTTTTCGTTGCCTCATAAGTCAACTGACCTACCTTTTGAACAGCAATTCCATCCGCAAACTTATCAATCTGTTTGAGTTTTACTGGACCTCCGGCTTCAAAGGCTGCCTTCATCGACCGAGCACCATCTGCTTCGATCCCAATAACCTCGATCTCCGGTGCTTGTTCCTTGATATAGGTGGATACTCCGGCTATGAGACCACCTCCACCAACTGGTACTAACACCGCATCGAAGTCGATGGACTCTTTTTTAGCTTCCTCTAGAATTTCGTAGGCTACAGTTCCTTGACCCGCTTGGACATTGGCATCATCAAATGGATCAATGAAGGTACAGTTTTTAAGCTCGGTATATTCCTGCGCCGCCTTAGAAGAAGCATCAAAGGTATCTCCTACTAATTTAATGGTCACGTACTCTCCACCGAAGAAACGAACCTGGTTAATCTTTTGCTGAGGTGTCGTAATCGGCATAAAGATGGTCGCTGGGATTTTCATCTCCCGGCAGGTGTAGGCAACTCCTTGAGCGTGGTTGCCCGCCGAGGCACAGACTACTCCTCGCTCTCTCTCTTTCTCATTCAACTGAGAAATCGCGTAGTAGGCTCCACGAATCTTAAAGGAACGAACCCGCTGCGCATTTTCCTTCTTTAAGTAGATTTTCGCTCCATACTTTTCGGATAAATAATGATCATAATCTAAGGGAGTCTCAACAACCACACCCTTTAAGACCTTGTGGGCTTTTATGATATCTTTCGATGTTATCATAGTTTTCCTCTTCTTCTCCTTATTTCATCTAATTATATCAAAAGACTGCAAAAATTTCAGCGTATTTTCCAAATTTTCAGAAAAATCACCCAAAATGTTCGATATGACACGTCTCTTCATAGAGATTCTGCTAAATGGTTGAAAATGCCTTCCAATCCATCTCTGCTATTGATGAAAAAGAAGTTGGGATTTCTCCCAACTTCACCATCACCTCATTAGTTATAGATTTTAAAGGCGTCGTCGTCATTTTTTCCAACGAATGGCATTGCTTTACGCAATTCAGCACCAACTTTTTCGATTTCAAGGTTAGCCGCTTGTTCACGGTAAGCAGTCAATTTTGGACGACCAGCTTTGTAGTCGTTCACAAAGTCGTTGGCGAATTTCCCATTTTGGATATCTGCAAGAACGGCTTTCATGTTTTCTTTCACTTGTTCAGTGATCACACGTGGACCTGAAACGTAGTCACCGTATTCAGCAGTGTTAGAGATTGATTGACGCATTTTCTTGAATCCACCTTCGTAGATCAAGTCAACGATGAGTTTCATTTCGTGAAGTACTTCAAAGTAAGCCAATTCTGGAGCGTATCCAGCTTCCGTCAAGACTTCAAAACCTGCTTCGATAAGGGCAGTCAAACCACCACAGAGAACGGCTTGTTCACCAAACAAATCTTCTTCAGTTTCTTCTTTATAAGTTGTTTCCAAAAGACCAACGCGTGCTGAACCAACACCTTTACACCAGTCCATGGCGATATCTTTAGCATTTCCTGTAGCATCTTGGTAGACAGCGTAAAGTGCAGGAACACCAAATCCTTCTTCATACGTACGACGTACCAAGTGACCAGGTCCTTTAGGCGCACACATGAAGACATCTACATCTGCAGGAACTTTGATGAATTCGAAGTGGATGTTGAAACCATGCGCAAATCCAACTGCATTCCCAGCTTCCAAGTTTGGAGCAATTTCTGCTTCGTACAATTCTTGTTGGATTTCGTCTGGAGCCAAGATCATGACAACGTCAGCCAATTTAGTTGCTTCTGCCACTGTGTAAGTATCAAAACCATCTTCTTTTGCTTTGTCAAAAGATTTACCGGGACGTACACCGATGATCACATCATGACCTGAGTCACGCAAGTTTTGAGCGTGGGCATGACCTTGTGAGCCATAACCGATCACGGCGATTTTTTTACCGTCAAGTGCTGCTACTTTTACATCTTTTTCGTATTCCATTTGAACTGCCATAGTTTTTTCTCTCTTTTCTATTTTTATTGCCTCTTAGGCTGTTTTAACAAATTTAGGTTGGATTCTTTTACTCAATGAAAATCAAAGAGCAAACTAGGAAGCTAGTTGTAGGTTGCTCAAAGCACTGCTTTGAGGTTGTAAATAAGACTTACGGAGTCAGTAACATATACCTACAGCAAAGCGACGCTAACGTAGTTTGAAGAGATTTACGAAGAGTATTAATCGCGGGTAAAGCCAGTTGCACCAGTCCGTGCGACATTCTTAATCCCATAAGGACGAATAACACGCAAGAGAGCTTCGTTCTTCTCTGCATTTCCTGTCATCTGCACGGTGATGGAGCTTGGAGCCACGTCAACCACAGTCGCGCGGAAGGGCTGAATAATAGCCAGCAATTCTGCTCGTTTCTCTGCTGGCGCAGAGACCTTGATCAGAATCACTTCACGCTCTAGGTGAGGTTTATCTGTAATGTCTCGGACGCGAATCACATCGACCTGGCGATTGAGTTGCTTGATGATTTGTTCGACTTCATCATGAGATGCAACATCGATGATGATGGTAATTCGTGACACATTCGGATTTTCTGTCGCTCCCACTGAGATGCTCTCAATGTTGACTTGTCGTCTAGACAAGACACCGGTAAAACGGTTGAGAACCCCAGACCGGTTTTGAAGTTTGGCTGTTAACATTCTACGCATTAAACTTCACCCCCAACATCTCATGATTGCTCTTACCCGCTGGTACCATTGGTAAAACGTGTTCTTTCCGAGAAATGTCAATCTCGATGAACATTGGTACATCTTCGGTAATGACTTCCAAATCCTTCTCAAGCGTTTCGGGATTATCAAATTTGTAATTCTTAATCCCATAGGCTTGCGCCATCAATTGGAAGTCTGGCAAGGTTTCAAAGACGGACTCTGATGTTCGTCCATCATAGAAGGCTTCTTGCCACTGCCGAACCATCCCAAGTGAATGGTTGTTGAGCATGATAACCTTGATCGGAATCTTGTAAACATTCAAGATTGCCAATTCTTGGTTGGTCATCTGGAAGCCACCATCTCCGACAAAGAGCACGACTTCTTTGTCTGGATTGGCAATCTTAGCACCAATTGCAGCTGGTACACCGAATCCCATAGTCCCTAAACCACCAGAAGTCACTAATTGCCGTTCGTTTTGGTATGGGTAGTACTGAGCTGCCCACATTTGGTGTTGGCCAACGTCTGTCACGACGATGGCATCCCCCTTGGTCAACTCACCCACGCGTTCAATAACTGCTTGGGGTTGGACCACGCGTTCTTTCTTATCGTAAGAACGAACCCGGTTCTTATCTTTTGTGACCTTCTCGATCCATTTCTCCGTATTGTTGTGAACGACTGGCTCTGCCAACAACTGTTGTAGAGCTTTCTTCGCATCACCAACGACAGGAATATCGACTGCAATGATTTTACCAATCTCTGCTGGGTCAATATCAATATGAGCGACTTTGGCATTCTTCGCAAAGGTCTTTGGATTTCCTGTCAGACGATCATCGAAACGACAGCCAATACTGATCATGAAATCCGCTTCGGTCATGGCAATGTTGGCCGCAAATGAACCGTGCATCCCACCCATTCCAAGGAAGAGAGGATGGTTTGTCGCAATCGTTCCCTGACCTAAAAGACTAGTCACTACAGGGATCTGATAGCGTTCTGCTAAGGCTACCAATTCTTCTGCCGCTTCCGCATAGCTAACGCCACCCCCAGCCAAAAGGACTGGTTTTTTAGCCTTGCCCAATTGCTTCAAGATTTTCTTAATCTGCAATTCATTTGGCTCAATGGTAGGCTGGTAACTTGGAATGTTGATTGCTGGGTTGAATATATAATCTGTTTCTAAGGCAGAGACATCTTTTGGAAGGTCAATGACGACAGGGCCTGGACGACCAGTTGTCGCAATATGGACCGCTTCAGTAATAATCCGTGGAATATCTGCTGTCTCTCGCACTTGGTAATTGTACTTGGTGATTGGCATGGTAATCCCAACAATATCTGCCTCTTGGAAGGCATCCTTCCCGATACCGGAACGGTTGACCTGTCCAGTAAATACAAGAAGAGGGACACTATCACTCATGGCATCAGCAATACCTGTAATGGCATTGGTTGCCCCAGGTCCACTAGTGACGACTGCGACACCCAACTTTCCAGTTGATTTGGCGTAGCCTTCAGCTTCATGCAAGCACCCTTGTTCATGTCGACCAAGAATGTGTTTGATCCCTTTAAAACTATAAATAGCATCGTAAAGGGGTAAAACTGCTCCACCTGGGTACCCAAAAATGGTATCAATCCCAAGATCTCGAAGCGTTTCTAGCACAAGCTCTGAACCTGTCTTTGCAGTTTCTAAGGTAATTTTCTCCATGTCTCTCCTTTCTGTTTCTTTGATTATCAAATGAGCATGCTACTATCATATCATTTTTGGAAAATATTTCAAGTAAAAATCACAAATTTTCTGAATTTTCTATCCAAATCCGAATAATGAGATATTTCCTGAAAAAAGAACAATCCAATCAAAAAAAGTCTCTAGGAATCCTAGAAACTTTGCTTGCTTATAGCCAGCCCCTTTCTTGGGCAATCTTTGCTGCCTCGGTCCGGTTCTCTGCATCCAATTTGGTCAGAATCGCTGACATATAATTGCGGATGGTCCCGTTAGAGAGAAATAAACGATCAGCAATTTCTTGATTAGAAGCTCCTTTGGCGACTTCTTTTAGGACTGCTTGCTCCTGAGAACTTAGAGGATTGGGATGGGTCAAGATTCCCTCCATTAATTCAGGAGAATATTCTTTTTGACCTGCCAAAACGGTATGCAGGGTGCCCATCAAGTCCGTGATCCGGCGTTCTTTTAGAACATAGGCATCGACTCCTGCCTTCAGGGCCCGCTCAAAGTAACCTGGCCGCTTAAAGGTGGTAACGATGACAACCTTGAGCTGGGGTTGTTGACTTTTGGCCCATTCCAACACTTCTAGCCCTGTTTTGATGGGCATCTCAATATCTAGGATAGCAATATCAACTGGATGGGTTTCGAGTAAGCGAATAGCTTCTTGCCCGTCTCCGGCCTGCAAGACTTCTTCTACATCCTCTTGCAAAAGCAAGAGCTGGCAGAGGGCATCGCGTAGCATACTTTGGTCTTCTGCAACTAATAAGCGCATCTTATTTCCTTTCTTGATAGGGGATCCGTATTTCTATGCGGGTCGGCTTGTATTGATGACTGATCTCCAGCTCTCCTCCCAACAAGGCAATCCGTTCGCGAATCGAGTGCAGGTCCTTGTCGGAGACTTTTTCAAAACCGATCCCATCGTCTTCTGCAATCATTTCTACACCTGTTTCAGTGGAGCGATAAGAGAGAAGGGCTTGCGTTGCTTTGGCATGTTTGATCATATTAGTGGCTAGTTCCAGAGACACCATGGCCAGAGCAGACTCTAGGACCGGCGAGATACTGGCTGTATCGAGATTGTTTTGGATTTTCACTTTTACTTGCGCCACTTCTAGCATTTGCTTGACGGTTTCTAGCTCTCTTGCCAGGGTTCGCTGCTTCAAGTTCTCCACAATCTCTCGGACTTGGTGCATGGACTCCTGACTGATGGTTTGAATCTCTTGCACCTGCTCCTGCGCCTTCTCAACTTGACCCAATGCTAAGAATTGATCAGCCAGGTCTGCCTTGACACTGAGCATGGCAAAGGTGTGGCCTAGACTATCATGCAGATCGCGACCAATCCGATGGCGCTCGTTTTCTGCCAGCAAAAGATTGATCTGGGCATTTTGCTTGGCATGGTCAGCTTTCAACTCTTCCATCATCCGAATCCGGATCATTCCGTAGGTCATGGCATGGGTAAAAAAGAAAATGATGATTAAAAATACCCATTCATACTCCATCGCACTCTGTTTGAAAAAGATGGCCCCAAAAAACAGGAATTGCGATAGAAAAACTGTCCAAAGATAGGGAGAGCGAAAATTGCGAATCTCAAAGTGATAGACCAATAGGTTGCTGATGAAGAAATAAAACCAAAAATAGTTGGCGTTAATAAAAAGAGTATTCCCTACTACATAGGCTAGGAGGTACAGCCAACAAATCCAGGTCAGCTTTTTGTTTTCAGTAATCAAGATTCCTAGATAGGAAGCAATAAACAAGAGGGCTAAAAAGAAGTGCCAGTAGGGGACCTCCCCTAATAAAATAGAGATAAAGGGAAAGCCCATAAAGACTAGGCTAGCGTAAAACATATAATGGATACGCTTGAGTTTTTCAATCATGAACGAACCTCAGAATGACGACGATAAACAATGACAAGGGTAAACAAGACCAGGGTAAACAAGGTTAAATAGACACTAGCGAGAACATTGATCTCCCCCTTGTTTAAAAAGGTCTTGATCAGCTCCATCAATTGATAGGTTGGTAGGCATTTGCCGATGGCTTGCATCCATTCTGGAAAGAGACTAATCGGCATCCAAAGGCCACCCATGACAGCCAACCCCATGTAAAGGAGATTGCCCACAACAGACATCAATTGACTAGAAGGAAGCAAGGTCAAAACCAGGCCGAGAGCCACAAACGCTAGGCTTCCTAGGATGAGAATAAAGGCCGACAAAATCCAATCTTGTAGGGACATATTCACATGGCGCACCACATGGCCCACGGTAAAGACAACTCCAATCGATAGGAGAAAATCGACAAAGAGACCCACAACCTTTATTAGATAATATTCTACCATAGATACCGGGGTATGGCGCAAGACTTTTTGCCAATTGTTGAGTCGATCGGTTTCAAGAACTGTTGGAAAAGAAAAGATAGCCGTAGACATCATAGAAAATGCCGTCATAGAAAGGAGATAATCCCTCATAAAGTGAGCAGGTGCTCCTGGTGTTTCCTGGTACATCCCTGAAAAGAAGAGATAAAAGGCCGTTGGCATCCCAATTGATAACAAGTAATAAATGGCTTGGCGTCTAGTCAAATGCCACTCAACCACGCCGAGAGCTTTCATGCGTTTCATCTTCTCTACCTACTTCCTTTGTATTTTCAAAAATAGAATCCAATAAGCTTCTATTGGTCACCTCGATCTCTTGGATCGAACATCCTTCTTCCTGCAATCGCCTCCACAAACGATTGGCATCACCTGTCACAACCTGAAGGGCATCGGGTTTGACCGTCACTTGACCAACGCCTTCCATCTCGGCCACTAGAGCTTTGTAACGCAAAGGCAGGGTGAAATGTTTTTCTACCTCTTCGCTTCTCATTGCGAGAGGTGTCGTATCCCGAAGCAAATGGCCCTGGTGCAAGACCAAAATCCGATCAGCTGTGTGCTCTACTTCCTCGATGTAATGGGAAGAATAGACTATAGTCACACCTTGGTCCTTTAAATGCCCTACGATCTCCCAAAAGCGTTGGCGAGTGGACGTATCCATGGCTGCAGTTGGCTCATCCAGAAACAGAAGACTGGGACGACCAATCAAGGTCAACACAAAGGATAGGAGACGCTTTTGCCCACCAGACAGCTTACTGGCTAATTGCTTCTTTTGTTCTGGAGTAAAACGCAATAAATCATCGATGGCATTGACCGTTAAAGGGTTGGGATAAATGGAGCGAAAGAAACTGATCAGTTCCTGCACGGTTAGCTTTTGCACGATGGCATTCTCTTGAGGGAGATAAGAGACACTATCCTTTAACTGAGGATGACCAGAAGCCTTACCCTCTATTTCAATGATCCCAGAAGTCGCCTTCCTATCTCCTAGGAGGCAATCCATCAAGGTTGTCTTCCCTGCCCCGTTTGGCCCAATCAAGGCCAGACAGTCTCCCCGTTCAACCCTGAAAGAAAGATTTTCTAGAATCATTTTTCCTCTGATACTTTTGTTCAAGTTCTCTACTCTAATGACACTCATGAGACTCTCCTTTCAACCAGATTTGGCCAGCTGGAATGATGACATAGACGACCAAGGTCACTCCCCAAACCGTTTGGAAAAACCAGCTAGGAAAATGGGCAGAAAACCAGCCCGTCATTATCTCAGTTGCCCAAAGGAGCAAACACAAAACAGCTACCAATCCAATTTCAAACTTCTTTTTCATTGCTCCATCTCCTTTTTAACAGCCTTGATCATTTTTAGACCTTCTTGGACCGCCCAGCTCATGATTCCAATCCCAGCAAACAATTCCCAAGGGAAATGGTAATAGAGGCTATCATCCTTTGAAAAGATCAAATAGACGACCATCCCAACAACTGTTAACGTAAACACTTTATAGAACCATTGTTTCATTTTTCCTTACCTCTTACTTTCTGACTATATTATAGCGAAAGGAATAACAGGCCACTAGATGATTTTGTCACTGGCTCACATGACAAATGTCATGGAAAATAAAAAAAAGGCCGGATAAGAGTCCGAACCTATGGAGCTGGGGTTTCTTCTTTGAAACCGTGGAGTTTTAATCCTGTGAAAACAGTAGATGCCTTGATGTCTTTTAGGTCACCGATACCAAGGTCTTTAAAGTAAGATAGATCTTTAACCTTGTCCCAATCAATGGTTTCCATATCAACAGAGACTGTTGAGGCTAATTTTTTCTCTGGAGTGACCTTATATTCGATACTGAAGCCAGCTGTGTCTTTCAGAGCCTTGTATTCTGAATCTGACTGCAAACCTTCATTGATAATTTTTGTCATCTCTTCAGGACTTAGATTAGCTGAGTTAGTGGCAATTTTTTCTGGTAGGGCCGATAAAACATCTAACTTTAATTTCTGAACCTTATCACCTTTTGTCGTGATGGTGTAGCGATGTTGATTGCCATTGATTTCTGCAGTGAGAACCTTGGTTTCTTCTTTTGCCTCACTGGTAACAGTTTCACTTTTTTCTATCGAAGTAGTGGTTGAGCTTTTTGATGTTTCTGTGGACTGGGACTTAGTAGCACAACCTGTCATCACAAAAAGCAAAGCTCCTAAAAAGCAGATTACCTTTTTCATGTGCTTTTTCTCCTATTTCTATTTTTCTAAAGTATAACATATCAAATAAAAATTGTCTAAAAACACCTATTTAATCGCTTTCATAAAGCTTTTTTTATCAAAAAAAGGGCCAAAAAATCATTTTTTGGCTCTTTTTCCTACTATTTTTGAAATTTTTTGATTATTCAACGCTAAACAAATATGGGTAAACTGGTTGATTTCCTTGATGAATTTCGACTTCGACATCCTCATATTTAGCCATCAAGTTTTGAGCCAAGTCATTGGCTAGATCTTCTTTACCATCTTCACCGATATAAATAGTGACAATTTCACTATCTTCGTCCAACATCTTGTCAAAGGTAGCTGTCAAGGTTTCCATCATATCTGGATTGGAAGCGACGATCTTACCATCGACCATTCCAAGATTGTCGTTTTCATGGATTTCAAGACCATCAATAGTGGTATCACGAACAGCTGTCGTCACACTACCTGAAACAACATCTTCCAATGAAGCGCTCATGCGTTCGTAGTTTTCTTCGATCGACTTGCTCTCATCAAAAGCAAGAAGACTGGTCAATCCTTGAGGGATGGTCTTCGTCTCTACGACTGCTGCTGGTTGTTCAATGACTTCTGCTGCAGATTGAGCCGCCATCAAGATGTTTTTGTTGTTTGGCAAGATGATGATGTTGCTCGCATTCAACTCTTCAACAGCTTTGACAAAGTCTTCTGTTGAAGGGTTCATGGTTTGACCACCAGAGATGATGTAATCCACTCCTTGCGCTTTGAAGATATCCGCTAATCCGTCACCCGCAACGACTGCAATGATCGCATATTCTTTTGCTTCAGCTGGTTTCGCTTGGCGCTCTTCTTTTTCAACTTGTGCTTCGTGCTGGTTGCGCATGTTGTCAACTTTTACCTTGACCAAGCTACCATATTTCAATCCTTCTTGCATAACAAGACCTGGATCTTCAGTATGGACGTGGACTTTGACGATTTCATCATCGTTGACGACTAATAGAGAATCCCCAAGATTGTTCAAATAGTTACGGAATTCGTCGTAGTCAAAGTCTTTGACATAGGTTGGACCTTGTTTCAAAGCGACCATGATCTCTGTACAGTAACCAAAGGTGATATCTTCGGTTGCCACATGGCCCGCTACGGACTTGTGGTGCTCTGCGTTGATCATTTCTGACATGGTTGCTGGAGTCGCCACAAATTCTTCAGAAGCGATGAATTCTCCTGTCAAAGCTGATAGGAATCCTTCATAGATGAAGACCAAACCTTGACCACCAGAGTCCACCACACCGACTTCCTTCAATACAGGAAGCATATCTGGTGTTTTGGCAAGGGCTGTTTTAGCTCCTTCAAGGGCTGCACGCATGACTTCTACTGCATCATTGGTTAATTCTGCTTTTTTCTTGGCACCGATGGCAGCACCGCGAGAAACCGTTAAGATAGTTCCTTCTACAGGTTTCATAACCGCTTTATAGGCTACTTCAACCCCTGCTTGGAAGGCTGCCGCAAGAGCTGCCCCATCCAATTCATCCTTGTCTTTGACACTTTGAGAAAATCCGCGGAACAACTGAGAAGTAATCACTCCTGAGTTTCCCCGCGCTCCCATCAAAAGCCCCTTCGCAAAGATATTTGCTGCTTCACCAACAGTTGAAGCAGAGCGATCGGCTACTTCTTTTGCACCATTTTCAATGGTCATCCCCATGTTGGTTCCAGTATCACCATCAGGTACAGGAAAAACGTTCAATGAATTGACATACTCGGCTTGTTTATTTAAGCGAGTAGCCCCTGCTTGGACCATTTCTTGAAATAAACTAGTTGTAATTTTAGACACGATTATTCTCCCACAATTTTAATGTTTTGGATATAGACGTTGACTGTATCCGTTGTGATTCCAAGTTGATTTTCTAAACTGAATTTGACACGCTCTTGAATATTTTTTGAGACTTCGCTAATCTTTGTACCATAGCTCAAAACAGTGTAAACATCAACCACAATACTTCCTGCTTCCGCTGTTTTCACAACGACACCCTTAGAGTAGTTTTCCTTACCTAAGAGAGCTTGGAAATTATCTTTAATCGCGTTTTTGCTGGCCATTCCAACCACTCCAAAAATTTCAGTAGCTGCACCGCCTACAACAGTTGCGATGACATCATCAGTCAATTCAATTTGACCATCTTTCGTATTGATTTTTACTGTCATAATTTCTACCTCAAAAGTATTTTATATTCTATTTTACCATAAAAGAGGGCGCGTGTAAAAGGGATACACCTTTCTCCTATCGGTTGATACAAATGTCCAAAAAGAGAAAAAATGAAGAAAAAAGAAAAGGACCTCCAAGAGATCCTACTTTCTGATTAAACGCGTTCTACTTTACCAGATTTCAATGCACGAGCTGAAGCCCAAACTTTTTTAGGTTTACCATCGATAAGGACAGTTACTTTTTGAAGGTTTGGTTTTACGGCACGTTTGGTTTGGTTCATCGCGTGTGAACGGTTGTTTCCTGATACAGTCTTACGACCAGTAAAATAACATACTTTAGCCATTCTGTTTTGCCTCCTATTAGATCTAATATTACGGATGTGCTAGCACCACATACCGTACTATATTACCAAAAAAACTTTCTCTTGGCAAGACCTTTGAATAAGTTTTTCTTAGATCGGCTTATGAAAAGTTATTCTCACCTACATAGATGATTTCCAGATTCCCCAGTGAGACCTCTCCGACGATGTAAAAGTCCTTGCTGGTTACATTGCTAGGATTTTCTTGGTGTTGGATAGCTGACAGAGAACTTTCTACATTGACATGAACCCGCCAGTCGCTCGGGACATAGAGACTCAAACTTCCAAGGGAGACATCCACCGTAAACTGGGCAGACGGTCCTTCGATCCGGCAATTGTCAAAATAGATAGAAGCTTCTCCTAAGCTCACATCCGCACTTCCGCCCGTAAAATTCTGATCATTCAAATACTTGGTCACTGTAGAGAAGGAGACGTCGATGTCATTGCCAGCAGTTTGGGAAGATGATCCTGCTGAGTAAGAATTCCAAGTCGCTTTTGCTTTTTTGGAAGGCTTGAAGAGAATATTGAGACCGATTACCGCTAAGATAGAAGAAAAGATGACCACCGAATTGGATACTGGAAGAAAATGGTATTGGCCGTTAAGGGAGAAGAGGGCCAAAATCCCATATAGAAATCCCCAACCAAAGTGGCGCTTCAAGAAACTAGAGAGGGAAAGGACTGCGAGCAAGACAACCCAAGCCAGCGTCCAGATACTGATCTCCCATTTTACAAAATAGCCTTGTAAGAGCACCAAGGCTGCTAGGAGGATTAAGAAAATCCCAATTAATTTATTTTTCATTTTGTTACCTCATTTCCTTTAACCGTTCTTTTAAGAGTTGATAATAGTGTCGGGACACGTGTACCTGCTTATGGGTTTGATAAAAGTTTACTGTACTGGTTCCCGAAAAAGATTTTTCGATGGAATAAATCTGCTTGGTATTGACGATGGTCGACTTGGAGATGCGACAGAAAGCAATCGGCAAGATCTCTTCCAACTCGTAGAGTTTTTGACGGACCTCGTATGCCTCTTCTCTGGTATGCCCATAGATCTTTTCACCATCTGTCTCAAAGAAGAGAATTTCTGACACATCTACAAAGTACTCGCTTCGATCCTTGTAAAAGGTCAAGGGCGTCATTTTTTGCTCCAAGATCAACTGTTGCAAGCGGGCGACATCCTCCGTCAATCGAGGAGCCCGAATGATCATTTCCGGCTCATCCATCTGCGGATCTAATTCGATACGAACTTTCATAGGACTCCTTTCTTAACCTTTGTTAGTAACATTATAACAGGTGTTCAAAATCTTACAAGACCTTTTCGGTAAGTGGTTCTTTTCAGCCCCTAAGTGGTTCTTTCAGACAGCTAAAAAGGACTTGGTCTGAAGAAATCTCTTCATACCAAGCCCCTGAAGCGAATAAAATTGGAAGCATTATTTTTCTTTTGGTGCGTCTGGAAAGAGAAAACCGAGACCAAGACAAGCCAAGACACCCGCAGTAATCACGATCCCATTTGAAATCGGAAGGAGGTCATAGATGGCATTGGCAATGATAAAACCAATGATGGCACAAATCAAGCTGGACTTGTAGTCTTTCTTGAGTGCATTTTCAAGCGTAAAGAAAGCAAACAAGACAACTGGAACCAAGGGCCAAAGATTGGCATCTATTTTCGGATAACCAATGATACTAAAAGTGATAACGGCGAGAGCTGCAAGGATAAATCCAAACCCAATTAATTTTTTCATGATACTACCTCTTTTTGTATTTATATCAGAAGACTAGCTTCTTTTGATAATCCTACTATAACAAACAGAAGCAAGGGTGACAAGGAAATTTGGATAAGCGGTCAAATTATCGGACTATCTGGTTGAACTTCTTTCAACCCTATCAATTCTAAGATCTGCTATTCTCCTACTTTCTTCCTATATAAACTAAAAAGAAAAATCTCTGAAAGTTAGTGGATCATCCACTAACCTGCAGAGATTTAAAGAGGTTTCGTCTTTTAGCAAATCGCTCTAGCTACAAGCGATTCAACTCTTCCTTCAGATACTTGGCAAGATGTTGATGTGCAAATACTCCTGCTTTTTCTTCCGCCGTCGGATTGTAATTGGTGTTGGTATTGACATCATAAACATAAATCTGACCAGTTTCAGATTCCACCCACTCAATGGCTGCCACATCTATTCCTGCTGCAGTTAAAAAGTCTTCATAAGCTTGTTGGCGATCAAGTGGGAGGGGTTCCGTAATTTGAAATTTATCTGAAGTTTCTAGCTGAGCTGGTCCATGTCCGATTTGGCACCCATCTGCTGGACACAGTTGGAAGCCGTCTGATGAATCAATCGATACGGTATAAAGAAACTGGCGGTTAATAAATTCCGAACGGCGAATACGACCATCTGCTGGTTTGATATAAGCTTGTAGCAAGGTAATCCCATCAACAGAAGGCTCAAAAGCTGGACTGTTCACATATACTTCCAATTCCTCTTCCGAATGAAACAACTGAACTCCCAGTCCTTTTCCAGCACGATTATGCTTGGTAATCAAGGGATAAATATTTAATTTTCTAGCAGCTTCAATAATATTTTCTTTTCCTAAGACAGCTACTGTTTCTGGCGAAGCGATTCCTGATTCCCCTAGTTTTAGATATTGTTTAATTTTACTAATTTCAAGATTAATGGCACCTGTCCCATTCACCACTTTACGACCATGCGCTTCTAACCAAGTCAGGACTTGCTCCGTAAATTCAGGAGCATAGCGATGACCTCTTGTATGGGAAGAAGCAGACATGCGATTATAAAAGACTCCTAGCGGAGGCGGACTCTGGAGATCTAATATCCCACTTGATAAATCCCACAATTCATAAGGGACTTCTTCCTTTTTCAACCATTTCACTAGATGTTCTGTCCACTCAAGATTTTCATGAATAACATACACTTTTGCTTGACTCATTTTTTCTCCTTTACGAATAGTGAACAGCTAATTCACCAGCTTGGTTCACCTCTAAAACATGACCCTCTGTCTTTTCAATGACGCTAACAGCTAAGACTTGCCCCAATACATTGAGCATGGTCCGCCCTGCATTCACAAAGAAATCAACTGCAAAAATCAGGGCAACACCTTCTACTGGCAAGCCTAACTGAGGTGCTGCTGCTAATAATACAACTATTGCCCCTGAAGGGACTGTAGCTGCCGTCTTTCCAATCAAGGTTAATAGTAAAACAGTGAAGATAAGACCAGAGAGAGAAAAGGTAATCCCATAAGCATGGGCAATAAAGACAGTTGCTACAGAAAAGTAAACTGCCGCTCCTTCAAGATTGAAAGTATAGCCTAAAGGAACAACCAAATCGATGACATGCTCATCATGACCTTGTTTCTTCAAATCTTTCAATAGTGGTGGTAAGACAACACTAGAACTACCTGACACGAATGCTAGAGTTAAGAGACTCCAAATCTGGCGAAAGGCAATCAAATAAGGTACACTAAATGCAAAAGCAATCAAAGGAAAGATGACTAGAGCCAACACAGCGTATGCTAGATAAGTCCCTGCCACAAATTGACCCAATCCGACCAATTTATTCAGCCCTGTAGTGGCAACATCCTTAGCAATAAAACCAAAAATACCGATTGGTGACAATTTAACAATAACACCAACAATTTTATAAATTGCATCAATCCAAATCTGGAAGAATTCAATTACTTTTTGTGTTTTTTCATCTTTTAGACTACCGACACCGTACCCCAAGAAAATAGCAAATACGATAATTGGAAGCAAAGCTCCTTCTGACAAAGACTTCACAATATTTGATGGAATAAAGCCAAGAAGAAACTCATCCAGATGGATGCTTTTAGCAATCCCTTCAATATTTTCTCCAGATTGCCCAATGTTGACTCCTTGACCAAAGCCAAGGAAGTAACTCGCAAACACAAAAATAAAAGTGATGGCCGTCGTTACGACAAAGAAATAAAGGAGCGTCTTAGTTAAGAGTTTTCCAAAGGATTTTTTACCAATTACTCCTGCAACTGCTACAACAACAGTCGGAAAGACAAGGGGAATAATCACCATGTTGATCAAACTAATAAAGGCTTGCCCTAAAAATTGATAGAAGCTGGCAAATTGTGGCCAAACAAGGGCAACCAGCACCCCTAAAACTAAGGCAATCAAGAGTTGGATTCCTAAAGAAATCTTAGACCATAATGTACGTAATTTCATTCGCATCTCCTTTGTTCTATTTTGATAGTTATTCTACTACGATTCCTCCACTCTGACTAATATATATTAACTATGAAAGGTATAAAAAAGATTTATGGCTAGTCCTACAAAAGCTGATCTACAAAGGGAAATTTGACCGTCCAGAACCAAAAACCGACTCGCCAATTTTATAGATTTTTGCATGTATTCAGAGCTTTCTTTCATCCAGACGGAAAGCTATATCTACTAACAACCATTCTGTCTAAACTAGCAAAAAAAGCCCATCACAAGGGACTTTGTCTTGTATCATTTGATGCCGAATGCAGGGCTCGAACCTGTGACCTACGCGTTACGAGTGCGTTGCTCTACCAACTGAGCTAAATCGGCGATTACCCTTTTAGTATAGCACTCTGAGAATAGATGTCAAGAAATTTTTATCTCCATTAGAAAAAGCCTGTCCTGAGACAAGGCTTTGAGTTTCTTCCTTTTACGAACCTGCACTTTCGTAGGCATCTAATCCCCTATCCCAGAGTTTCAGAGAGATGCAAAAGAAGATAATAGAAATCAGAAGCAAACCACCAATATTAAAGAGCCCATTCTTGTCCTCTAAGAAATAGCTGGCAGGATAGTAGGCCGTAAAGGCGAAAGGTACAATAAAGCTAATTAACCAACGAAGGAGCGAATTGTAAATGGAAATCGGGTACTTGGCAAAATCATTAAACATATAGAAAATGTAAATCATAGCACCTGACTGCTTGGTCCAAAAAGCGATGCTGGCTGTCGCAATTTTCAAGGAAGTATAAATCAAGGTCGCAAAAGGAATACAAACTAGGAAAATCAGGAATTTTGGAAGAGTCCAAGCAATGCTAGTCGCCGTTGTCGCTAGTAAAATTCCACCGACCAAAAGTTCACCCAAGGCATCAATCTGAAAGGTCTCAACCAGAATATGAAATAGGGGATTGATAGGACGAGTTAGATACTTGTCAAATTCTCCTTTTCGGACTAGTCGTTGACCTAAAGCCCAGAGATTGTCAAAAAAGAGATGGTCCAAACCCTTAGGAATCAAGGAGAAGCCATAGATAAATGCTATCTCTTGAAAGGTCCAACCTTCTAGGGATGGAATGTGTTGAAAGAGTACATTAAGAAACAAGAGGTTCAGGCCTTGAGTCAGAAAGACTCCCAACACACCAACCACAAAATCGACCTTGTATTCCATGATTTGCTTGATGTACTGTCTGATAAAAATCAGATGCATGCGTTGATATTTTTTCATACTAACCTCCCTGAATGGTGATAAATGACTGGACTCGTTTCCAAATCAACTGAGACAAGCCCACCATCACTATAAGCCAGAAAAGCTGAAGCAAAAGTGCTTGAAGAATCTGACTAGCATCGTATTTCCCAACAATAATCATGACCGGAGTGTAAATTAAGGATGAGAAAGGTAAGAAGGACAGAATATCTGAAATGACCTTTGGAAAGAAAGCCAAGGGAATCAAACTCCCAGACATAAAGGCCACTATGGAAGTCTTAAGTAGGTTGGAACCCCAAAGATTTTTAAATACAAAGGCTGAAAATCCAAAGCAGATATTAAAGAAAAAGTTAATCAGATAGGCCAGCGTTAAGCTAAAAAGATAAAGGGTAGTTAGTCCCAGCACTTCTACAATCCCTTGCCCAGATAAGATTTGCATCAAGACAATGACACTTAAAAATGGCAGTCCAACAGAGATAAAAATCAACCACTTGGAACCAAGCTCCGTAAAGAGGTAAGAAGCCGCAAAATGCACTGGTCGCAACAAGCGCATGATAATGGAACCATCCTTGACCTCATCACCAATCATAAAGGAAGAATCCGACCTAGTCAGAAGATTAGTCACAAAACTCATGATGATGTAGAGGGTGATATCCGCCATACTGAAGCCCTGAATCAAAGGCTCCTGGGAGGAATCAAAGACAGCCTTCCATAGATAAAAAGCCACAAAAGCCCCCATGACATCGCCAATCCGATAAAGAATAAAGTTGACTCGATAGCTAATCAACTCCTGAATCCCTGCATTGATAAAGGGTTTATAACGTCTCCACAATTTGACCATCTTAGAGCTCCTTTCGATAGAAGCGACGGATAATATCTTCAATATCCGTATCTACCATCTTCAAATCACGGACTTCAAAATCAGACAGGGTTTGCTTGATAATATCAGCTGATTGGTAGCGGGAACTATCGAATTCAATATTGAGAGTATTTCCTTGTCTATCAATGGACATATCAGGCAAGCCCTCATAATAAGAGACTAGATGATTTTGACCTGGCGTCAGGTCAAAGGAGAGAGTCTTCATCTTGCCAAAGGTCTCCTTGAGCTGGCTCACCGTCCCATCAAAAATCTCCTGCCCCTTGTCAATCATAAAAATCCGATCACAGAGTTGCTCAATATCGCTCAAGTCGTGAGTGGTCAAGAGAATAGTTGTCTCTTCCTCCTGATTAATCTGGGTGATAGCACGTCGAATGTTATCCTTGACCGACACGTCCAACCCAATGGTCGGCTCATCTAAAAAGAGAACCTTGGGATTGTGAAGCAAGGAAGCCGCAATATCCGCCCGCATCCGTTGACCCAATGAAAGAGTCCGCACAGGATCCTTGATAAATTCCTTCAAATCCAAAACTTCATTCAAAAAGTCCATGCGCTTATGGAAAAGCGAGTCTGGCACATCGTAAATCTCCTTCAAGACCGTGTAGGTCTCTTGCAGTGCCAAATCCCACCATAGCTGGGTACGTTGTCCGAAAACGACTCCAATATCCTTGACATAATCTTGGCGATTATCCTGGGGAATCTTGCCGTTAATCCGACAAAAACCAGATGTCGGTTTCAAAATCCCTGTTAGCATTTTGATGGTTGTCGACTTCCCAGCACCATTAGCTCCGATAAAGCCTAGAATCTGCCCCTTGGGTACTTCAAAAGTCAAATCCTTGACCGCTTCAAAGGTCTGCTTTTCAGGATGAATAAAGGAGCGCAAAGCTCCCTTTAACCCCGGCTCCTTAACTGTCTTCACAAAATTTTTCTGAAGATGTTCCACTTCTATCATTGCCATATCTATCTCCCTATCGTAAGAAACAACATTGTATTTTTGACTACAAATATTCTAAATCCTTACTTTCTACACCTTCTCAATATTATTACAGAAGGATTTATACCAACCTATTATAATCTAATAAAAAAAGGAATGCAAGCGTTTGCTTATTGATTATGAAATTAGAGATTTCTCTCTTAAAATGAAACTTTTAATCAAAAATTCTGTTAAATAGTTTCCTTAAGACACCAAAAAAACCACCCTCACGAGAAGGTTTATTGTTAAGAAAAAGAATTTTTTTAATCGAGAAAATTAACGATTCTACTGTTAATCCTCCAGCATTTAATTATTATCATCAGTCTCAATGGATTTTTAAGCCCTTAATTATTCTCCAAAAATTCTTTAATGTGAGAAACAATAGCATCGCTTTGATAATGATAGAGGTCGTGAGGCGCATCCATATAGACGACTTGAACATTAGACTGATCGCTTGCAAATCTCTCTGCATAACGTTGCCACTCTGATTGGCTAAAGGTCGTGCCTTCACCGTTAGAAACCAGGAGTAAGGCTGGAATTTTCGGATTAATGCTAGATGGAACTTTCTTGGCATTTTCCTTTGCCAAACGGGATTCATGAAGCATGGCTTGTGACATCAACTGCTTATATGCTAGTAATTTATATTGTTGTCGTTCAGTTTCAGTCAGAGTTGGATTTTTTATATAAAAGGACTCAGGGAAATAGCGTAATAAACCAATCTTACTGCTCCAATAAGCCACAGTAAGCAAGGCCTGATTATCCTTTAAATCCTCATAACTTGCTGGTAATGCCCAATCCAGACCAACCAAGGCTTTCACTTCATTAGGATATTTCTCTTGCCAAGCAAGGCTCTCAAGGCTAGCCATTGAATGAGAAACAATCACATAAGGCCCCGAAACTTCGGCTTGAGACAAAGCTTGACGGGTCTCAGAAAGAACCGTCATCACATCTCTTGATTGATCACTATCTTCACTAAAACCATAACCCGCTCGCTCTACGACGACTACTTTGTATTTTTTAGATAGAAGATCTGATAGATTCTTAAAGTCTAGGATAGGGGAAGCGATGCCAGCACCTGAAAGTAACACGATTGTTTCAGGCCCTTCTCCAGTAATCGAGACATTCATTTGATGGCCATTGACCATAACCTGCTTACCTATGGGTGTGAGTAGCTTCCTTTCTTGTCGCAAACTAACTTGGTGATACATAAATGTAGCACCTAAAAAGAGGATAAGAAAGCCACAAAGGATCCAACTCCACTGTTTAAATTTTTTCATAGCGTTATTGTACAAGTTTTAGAGTGTTTTATCAATATGACTTAGATATTTTTGTTGCAATAATAAAAGAGATAAATAATCACCTCCAACACCAACAAAAAAGGCTTATCCTTACGGATAAACCTCTGATTAATAACGTTTCAAGCAAGA
>NZ_CAJPOU010000007.1 GCF_905372335.1 Streptococcus sp. A12 | reverse complement strand
GAGCAACCAAGTAGCTATCTACCATCCCCATGAGCATTTGGAGAAAGTTTTCTCCAATGGCTGGAAGGGCAATTCTTAAAATTTGTCGATCTACTTGTTGTTGACGTGACACACTTTCCTCCTGATGAAAAGAAACTCAGCTAGTTGCCTAACTGAGTTCTGCTTGTAGAACTATTGTGAGATTTATTCAGTCAAGTCCTAGAGACTTCTGCTTTCTAATTTTGGGACTCCCACTTACAATCCCAAATAGGCTTCAACTGCAGCCTGCATATCTGTTGCTGCAACAGTTGTCTTGTGACGAACTGGAGCAGTTTCGAGACCATCCACTGCTGGTGGCAAGGCTACACCTGAGATTTCATGTAATTGAGCCAAGGCTTCAAAGTCGCTCAAACCTGATTTCCCTGTTACAGCTTCCACCGCAACCACTGGGAATTTGTAAGGACTAGCTGTTGATGCAATTACGGTCTTGGCCGCATCGCCTGTCGCTGCTTGGTATTTTTTATAAACTGCTGAAGCAACCGCTGTATGAGGGTCCTCAATATAAGAATCTGACTCATAAACACGCTTAATTTCTGCTGCGGTTTCTGCTTCTGTTGCATACTCTGCCGCAAAGAGGTCCAAAATCTCTGTATCAAAGTCTGTCAATTCATACTGACCTTGCGTATTCAAGGCATTCATGAGTTCAGCTGTCTTTTCAGCATCATTTCCCAAAAGATGGAAAATCAAGCGCTCCAAGTTTGAAGAGACCAAGATATCCATAGATGGGCTAGTGGTTACCTTAAACTCACGCTTCTTGTCATAAACACGAGTTTTAAAGAAGTCTGTCAAGACATTGTTGTCATTTGAAGCACAGATCAATTTACCGACTGGTAGGCCGATTTGTTTAGCGTAAAAGGCAGCCAAGATATTTCCAAAGTTTCCTGTCGGTACAGTGAAGTTAACCTTGTCACCAGCATTAATCTCGCCAGTTTTAACAAGCTGAGCGTAGGCATAAACATAGTAGACAATTTGTGGTACCAAACGGCCGATATTCATAGAGTTGGCTGATGAAAATTGCAACTTGTTGGCTGCCAATTTTTCACGAAGGGCCACATCATTGAACATATGCTTCACATTTGTCTGAGCATCATCAAAGTTTCCATCAATGGCGATCACATGGGTATTATCCCCAGTTTGAGTAGTCATTTGCAACTCTTGTACCTTGCTGACACCATCTTTTGGATAAAAAACGATAATTTCAGTTCCTGGAACATCCGCAAATCCTGCCATGGCAGCTTTACCAGTGTCTCCAGATGTCGCTGTCAAGATAACAATTTTGTTTTCCAAGCCGTGTTTCTTAGCTGCCGTTGTCATAAAGTATGGCAAGATAGACAAGGCCATGTCTTTGAAGGCAATGGTTGAACCGTGGAAGAGTTCCAAATTGTATTGGCCATTGAGTTTGACAAGAGGGGCAACGGCTGGTGTATCAAACTTGCTGTCATAGGCATTGGTGATACAGTAGTCCAACTCTTCTGCTGTAAAGTCATCCAAGAAGGCTGACAAGACAAGTTTAGCCACCTCTTGGTAAGAAGCGTCTTTTAATGTGTCAAAATCCAAATCTACCTTTGGATAGCTAACTGGAGTAAACAAACCTCCATCTGTCGCCAAACCTTGCAAAATCGCTTGGCTGGCTGTTACGGTATTTTTCGCATCACGCGTTGATTGATAAACTAATGTCATGTCAATTTCCTCATTCTGTTCCTTAAATGTACATGTTAGATTACTCTAACTTTCGTACAATCTATTCTATTATACCATGAATCCTTCTGAATTTTATCAGTGAGAATGAAATTGTCTGAAAAAAGAGCCTACTTCTTGCAAATTGAAAAACCATGAAATCTCCATCTTTATAGTGGCTATCCGAGTCTTGCTAGTCTCTTTTTATTTGCTCATAAGAGTCCTTGCCGTCATTGAGCTTGTCCCAGATGACAACTTTTCCTTCTTTGAGAGATTGTTGAACATCAATGATCCGCTGGTTGGAAGAGCCTCGGAACTGCAACATGAGGTTGCGTTTGCTCTTATCATAGCGCCCATCGACCAGAATATCAATCAGCGAAAGCAGTTCTAGTTTGTCCGGCGTCTCCAGCATCATTTCTTCCCAGGTATAGCCGGTCCAAGACCAGATATCTTTATCAGGCAACTCTTTTTTCACGCGCTTAACCAAGGGCAGCAGGATACCGGTGTTGAGAAAAGGCTCCCCCCCAAGCAAGGTCAAGCCCTGGACATAGGGTTGGGCCAGATCGGCCATAATCTGCTCTTCTAACTCTTTGGTGTAGGGAATACCCGTCTTGAAAGACCAGGTCGCTACATTGTAACAACCCTCACAGTGAAACATGCAGCCGGCTACATAAAGGGAGTTGCGGACTCCTTCGCCATCGACAAAGTTAAAAGCCTTGTAGTCGATGATGCGACCTTGACTCAGTTCTTCACTCTTCCACTCGCCTGGTTTTGGTGTATTCCATGTCATCCTTCTACTCCACCTCTATCCAATACCGTTCGGTACCATTCCGCACATCCTCCAATTGGCCTCCATTGGCTAAGATAACAGCTCGGCTGGCAGGATTTTCCGTGCTACATGTCACCAGAGCACGATGAATGTTCTTTTCTTTAGCCACTTGCAGACCTTGATGAAGGGCTTCCTTGGCGTATCCTTTGCCCCTTTCAGAAGGGCGGATAGAATAACCGATATGTCCACCTTTCTCCAATAGATAGTCACTCAGGCGTAAGCGGAGATTGAGAAAACCAACCGCTTGACCGTCTCTATCAAAAGAGACTAACTGAACAGCAGGCACCCAACCTTCCGGAATTCCTAGCCCCATTTCCATGTCACGATTACTTTCCAACCAGTCTTCATAAACAAAAGCTTCCGCATCCCAAAAGCCGCCATCGTGGGCCGACTGGGTCTCTTCGAACTCTGTCATCATGTTTAGAATGGTTTCTTTATCTGCTAATGTTGGTCTGCGTAATTCCATCTTTACCTCCCCCCATACGAGAAAAGCGAGAGCGAACTCTCACTTTTATTTTTTCTTAGCTTTTTTTAAAAATTGCTCTCTCAGGCTGGTCACCCGGTCTTTTTTATTGATTCCACCTGTCGAATGTTTCTCGTGGAATCGTTGAACCTGGGCCTTGCCCTTATCGTCTAGTTGGTATTTTCCCATAATCTTCCTTTTCTAATCTGTCACTTGGTGTCCAGCTGATTTAATCGTGGACCCATTCATGTGTTTGACCCGTGCAGCGATTTCCTTATGACGGCCATTAACCATAGGACGGGCTTGAGGATTTCCTAGATAGCCACAGGTCCGTTTGACCACATCAACTGTCTTAGGATCACTATTGCCACAGTTTGGACAAGTAAACCCTCGTTCGGTTGGTGTGAAATCCCCTTCAAAATCACACTTGTAGCAACGGTCAATTGGTGTATTGGTTCCGAGATAGCCGACCCGGTCATAGGCATAATTCCAAACCGCCTCTAGCGCTTTTGGATTTTGTTGGAGCACAGGATACTCGCAATAGTGGATAAAACCACCAGAGGCGCCTGCTTCTGGATAAACTTTTTCAAAATCCAGCTTCTCAAATGGAGTTGGGTTCTTGCGGACATCGTAGTGGAAACTATTGGTGTAATATTCCTTATCTGTGATATCCGGAACCTGACCAAATTTCTCCGTATCCAGGCGACAGAAGCGGTCTGTCAAGCTTTCTGACGGCGTCGAATAAATCGAGAAGTGGTAGTCATACTGGTCGGACCATTCTTCGACCCGTTTCTTCATATCCTTGATGATGGCGATTGTAAATTGCTTGGCCTCTGGATTTTGCTCCCAGTTAGGGCCATAAAAGACCGTCGCCACTTCATACAATCCGATATAGCCGAGTGAAATGGTTGCTCTACGGTTGCGGAAGAGCTGGTCTACCTGGTCATATTTGCCCAAGCGTTTTCCGAAAGCTCCATATTGGTAGAGAATCGGTGCATTAGCTGGGGTTGCTTCTTTGGTGCGTTCCACCCGATAAACCAAAGCATCTTCAGCAATGTTCATCCGTTCATTGAAGATTTCCCAGAATTTCTCTTTATTTCCTTCAGATTCCAAAGCAATCCGAGGGAGATTGACTGTCACAACCCCTAGATTCATCCGACCAGAATTGACTTCAACGCCATTTTCATCCTTCCACCCTTGAAGGAAAGAGCGGCAACCCATAGGCACCTTGAAGGAGCCCGTCAACTCAACAATCTTGTCATAAGACAAAACGTCTGGATACATGCGTTTGGTCGCACATTCCAAGGCCAACTGCTTGATGTCGTAGTTAGGACTACCTGGTTCTAAGTTGAGGCCTCTTTTTAAACTGAAAATCAACTTAGGGAAAATAGCGGTCCGGTGTTCTGAACCAAGTCCTTTGATTCGAATTTCCAGAATGGCCTTTTGAATTTCCCGTTCGAAGCGATTGGTTCCAAGACCAAAGCCAAGCGAAGTAAAGGGCGTTTGCCCATTTGAGGTAAAGAGGGTGTTGATTTCGTACTCCAAAGACTGCATGGCATCATAGATGTCTTTTTTCGTTTTTTGCCAAGCATAGTCCTCGCGTTTTTCAGGGAGAACCCACTCCTCTGCATCTTTCAAGTGCTTCTGATAATTCTTTTCTGCATAAGGAGCCAAGACTTCATCGATCCGGTCTGCTGAGCAACCCCCATACTGGCTAGAGGCTACATTGGCAATGATTTGCGAAATCTGTGCCGTTGCAGTTTGGATGGACTTGGGACTTTCTACTTCTGCATTCCCAATCTTAAAGCCATTGCGCAGCATGCCTTCAAAATCGATCAAACAACAGTTGGTCATCGGAGTGTAAGGACTATAATCCAAATCATGGTAGTGGATATCCCCTTTTTGGTGGGCATTGGCTACGTGTTTGGGCAACATTTTGAGACCAATGGATTTTCCGACAATTCCTGCTGTCAAATCACGCTGGGTATTAAAAACGTCGCTGTCCTTATTGGCATTTTCATTAACGACAGCTTGGTCCTTGTTGAGAAGCTTGCCGATGGTAAAGTTGATATCCGTTGCCTTTGAACGCTCAAAATCACGCTGGGTACGATAGGTAATATAGCTCTCGGCAATCGCATACTCATTAGCTTGCAGCAACTCATGCTCAACGACATTTTGAATCTCGTAGATTTTTACGCCACAAGGGAAGCGTTCCAAAATTTCAGCCACGATTCGGTCTGTTACGGTTTCTAATTTCGCTTCCAAGGCCGGAGTGAGACCAGTCACTTCTTCTGTCGCTTTGACCAAAGCACGGTAAATTTTATCGACATCAAACTTGACCTTCCGCCCATCTCTCTTTTCTACAAAGAGTGGGGGGAGACTTTGGTTATGTTCTTCTCGTAACGTTATCATACGCTCGCCCACTTTCTTTTTTATACAAGTAGAATTCACTCCATATTATATCACTCAAAAATAAAAAATCAATATCTTGTGGAAAAAAATGTTATTTCATTTCAAAACCACAAGATATTGATAGTCTATTTATATTGGTACAAGGTATACTGGGAACCCTTCTGGTTCACTTTTTCATAATTTTTAGTTAAAACTTTCTGCAGAGCAGACGTTACATCTAGGTCCTTATTGACCACAATAAACTTCGGCTTTGCTTGCTTAATCTGATTGAGCAGATTGGTTCGGTTTTCCCTCGGACTTAGATAGGCCGTCGGAGTCAGGAGGGACGAAGATGCCAAGCGACCACTTTCCTGATAGAGATGGGCCGTCTGATCCCAAACATAGATGGTATCCTTGGAGTCACTATGATTCTTGATATATTGAGCAATCGTACTTCGTTCACTCGCTAGGTTGTTTTGGAGAACCAATTGATTCACAACAGGATAGCCAACTAGATAAACCATTGCCAACATCGGTAGGAAAGCTTGACAGGAGAAATAAAGGTCCCAGATAGAATTGTTCTTCATCTTCCGGCGCTGATAAGCGGACTCATCCCCGGCAAACCAAAGAGCGAACAAGGGAAGACCAAAAGGTAACAAGCTAAGGAACTGATAGGCCCCTTGCTCTGGTGTCCCGACCACAACAGTGGCAACTAGCGGAAGACCAAACCAACTCATAAACCGGATCACACGTTGACCACTTGTCGATACTTTTCGGAAGGACATGACGAAAGCTGAAGCGAAACCAAGCGTTAACAGCAATAAACAGTAATAAACTAGGTTGGCAAATAGGTGCCCCGCATCAAACTGGAGAGAGCGGAGACTATACAAGGTCTGATGAATCGCATACCCAAAGGAGCCGTTCCACACGGTGATGTAGCCTAAGGGATAGAAGAGAAGGGAGAATCCCAAGAGGGCAGCAAGGAATTGATAGAAGCCGTGAGCAAATTTCTTTTGTTTCACATGATAGGCTGTCAATCCGAGAAAAGCAAGCAGATAAAAAATCACACTCAGCCATGGCACCATCATAAAGGCCAAACAGGCTCCTGCGCCATAAGCGACAAAGGATTCATCTGTTTTATCTCCCTCTAGATAAGCGAGAATGAAATTCATAGAGCCAAATAGGAAGGGCAGGGCATAAAAGACAGCGTAATTGCCGCCAAATCCAAGCACTCCAGCAAGTAGGTAGAAAAGTAGCTGAACTTGTCCTGCAATTTTTTCACTTGCAACTAAGCTTCTGACCATCCGATACAGGCTCGTCCCAGCAAAAAAGTAGGCTAAAATCTGGAAGACCACCAGGAGAACTTGACCTCCTAGCAAACTTCCTAAAGCGCTGATCCCGTAGTAGAGCAAGCCATTGACCCCAAAGAAATGACCATAGGGAACTTGACCTTGAGACATTGCCCAACCGGCATATAAGTCCTGGGTTTGCTGATTGGTCGCCAGTAAGTTGATAAAAGGAAGGGCTACATGGACCAACCCAAGTAGGACACTAAGAGCAATTGGTAATGACAAGGGAACTGGTCGCTTAGTGGCATAGCGCCCTAACGACTTTTCATCTTCTTGCTCTTCCAATGTCTCTTCTACATCCTCTTGGTCTTTTGGCCTCGCTCCGACCTTCTCTTCGCGACGATGACCAGATCGTGATAGGCGACTTAGAGTTCCAGTCGAAGCTTCTGTTTCCACCGCTTCTCCAGCAACCTGGCTCTCTTCCTGGTTCTGCTCTGATTCCACCGGTTGACTAGCTGTCAAAACTTCTTCTTCCCGGCTAATTGATTGTTCCAATACCTTTCGTAGCTCTTGAGTATCTTGAAAATTTGACCCGACACTCAAGCCAAGTTTATGCGATTCTTTTTCTTTTTCACTCATACCATGTTCTTTCCTTTACTAGACTTGCAAGTGCTAAAGGGCACATGCATACCCTACTAGTATATCAAAAATGAACCCAGCTGTCAGCTTTCTCCACGAGGAGAAAATAGAGGACAGACAAAAAAAGACAGACTATTTTTTACTTAAAATAGCTAGATAATTTTTCAAAAAAATGACTTCTATTACTTTGAGTCATTTAAGAATCTCTGAAACTTTCCGCTGTGATAAAAATGCTTGAAACACCAATGTTTCAAGCATTCGGGAGTTTTGAACGTAAAACAGTTTGGGAAACTGTTTTAGCTTGAGCATAGAAATTAAAGAGCGAAGGGGTTCAAAACTAAGTCATGGAACTTCTACGAAGTTCGCTGACGTCCGTACTCACCTAAGGAAAGTTTCTAAGAATTTTTTCTTCAATCTGAGACCGATACCTTCTCGGCATCCGTCTTTTCTTTTTATAGTTGATTCAAAATAGTCTGAAAATCATTTTTTACTTCTTCGATGGACGTGGTCACTTCCTGGCGAGTCTGGTTGTTTTTGACGGTGATTTGCCCACTTTCAACCTCGCTACCACCTAAGGCAATGATAGTTTTGGCCCCAAAGACGTCAGCTGACTTGAACTGAGCCTTCAACTTACGGCCTAGGTAATCACGTTCTGCGATGAAACCTTGACGACGAAGGGCCTGAACCAATTCCAAAGCGGCTACTTCTGCTTCTAAACCTAACACAGCAATGTAGACATCCAATGATGTCTCAACAGGAAGCTCAACTCCTTGTTTATCGAGGATCAACAAAAGACGCTCAAGTCCCATCCCAAAACCGAAACCTGGCGTTGCTGGTCCACCAAAATATTCTACCAAGCCATCGTAACGACCTCCCGCACAAACGGTCAACTCATTCCCATCTACTTCTGTTACGAATTCGAAAATGGTGTGGTTGTAGTAGTCTAGACCACGTACCATATTGGTATCGATGACATAGTCAATTCCTAGGCCGTCTAGCATAGCCCGTACGGCATCAAAGTGTGCCTGGCTTTCTTCGTCCAAGTAGTCCAGGATAGATGGAGCATTCTCAACCGCTTGCTTGTCTTCTTTTTCTTTCGAATCCAAGACGCGGAGCGGATTTTCCTCTAGACGACGTTGGCTATCGTTTGAAAGTTGGTCCTTCATTGGAAGGAGATAGTTGATCAAAGCTTGACGATAAGCTGCCCGACTAGCTGTGCTACCAAGGGTATTCAAGTGGAGGACGACATTTTCAATGCCAATCTCTTTGAAGAATTGGTCAGCCATGGCAATCGTCTCAACGTCTGTTGCAGGATTGCTAGATCCAAAGCATTCTACGCCAATCTGGTGGAACTGACGCAAACGGCCAGCCTGAGGGCGCTCATAGCGGAACATGGGCCCGATATAATAAACCTTGCTTGGCTTTTGAACTTCTGGTGCAAAGAGTTTATTTTCAACATAGGAGCGGACCACTGGTGCTGTCCCTTCCGGACGCAAAGTGATATGACGATCACCCTTATCATAGAAGTCGTACATCTCCTTGGTCACGATATCCGTTGTATCCCCTACCGAACGACTAATGACCTCGTAATGTTCAAAAATAGGTGTGCGGATTTCTGCGTAATTGTATTTTTTAAAGGTTTCGCGAGCAAATCCTTCTACATATTGCCACTTAGCGGATTCCTGTGGCAGGATATCTTGGGTTCCTTTTGGTTTTTGTAATTTCATAGACACCACTCCTTTGCTTGCTTTGTACTATTTATTCTATCATAATTTCTAGTTCGTGACAGCGCTCAAGCGATAAAATCAGACTGCAAGCCCATCAGGAATAGAAAAAGGTAGCTTCCCCAGCCCATAAAAATCGAGCCCGCATCAGGTGCAAGGCTCGATTTCTTTCGTTGCTTTACTTTCAACTATCTTATAAGATATTTTCATATTGTTCGCGAACTTCCTGTGGCCAGACGCTGGTTTGGACTTCTCCGATATGTTTCTTGCGAAGCAAGAACATAGCCATCCGCGATTGACCGATCCCACCTCCGATAGTTAGCGGAAACAGTCCATTCAAGAGCGCGCGGTGCCATTCCAATTCTAAACGATCTTGATCTCCTGTAATAGCAACCTGGCGTTTGAGGGTATCTTCATCGACCCGGATCCCCATAGAAGACAGTTCGAATGCCGCCCCTAGGTTATCATTCCAAACAAGGATATCCCCATTTAAACCCTTGTAGCCATTTTCGGTCTCCGTTGTCCAGTCGTCATAGTCTGGCGCTCGTCCATCGTGCGGTTTGCCATCTGATAAGACGCCACCAATCCCAATCAAAAAGACTGCTCCATATTCTTTGGTGATGGCATTTTCCCGTTCTTTTGGTGTCAAATCAGGATAGCGCTCAACCAACTCTTCTGTGTGGATAAAGGTGATTTGCTTCGGCAAGATAGACTCAATATCATAGCGAGCTTCGACAGCTAACTCCGTCAAACGAATGGCCTTGTAGATTTTTTCAACTGTTTCCTTCAAGTAGGCTAGGTTACGGCTCCCATTTGGAATGACCTTTTCCCAGTCCCATTGGTCGACATAAACTGAGTGGGTCGCATCCAAAGAATCTTCATCTGGACGAAGAGCCTTCATATGGACGAAGAGACCTTCCCCTTCCCCAAAGCCAAATCGCGCCAAGGTATGACGCTTCCATTTTGCAAGGGAATGAACCACTTCATAAGTTTCATTAGGAATTTGCAAGACCTTTACAGAGACAGGGTTTTCCACTCCGGATAGGTTGTCCTGCATCCCATCTCCTACCTTGCTCAAGATTGGACCTTGAACCTCAACGACTTCTAGTTTATCTTTCAAATACTGGGTAAATGTTGTTTTTACAAATGAAATTTCTTCTTGTTGGTGAATAAAACTCTTCTTCATAGAGACTCCCTTTAGATAGTATGAATTTGATTATACGCTTTTTTAGAGAAAAAGCAATACTTACTGCTTCAAAAAGAGGGTTTTGAAAGCTGTTTCAAGACCTACTCCTTTCAGCTATTTAACCTATCTATTTTATACTCATTTTTATTTTAACAATCAAAGTTATACTGTTGAAATAAGGTGCTTTTTGTGCTACAATCTATCTAAGAAAACGATCTTGTGATTGTTTGAACAAAGGGAGGATTTTATTCTTAACAACAGCATAACTAACAACCGAGTAACCTGTCGCAATACCGTGTCGTTTAATAGCGACTCCATCTTTTGGAAACCTACTGATAGTCTTAGTTGAACTAAGAGTAGGATTGTTTATTAAATACCCATTTTATGAAAAAGGAAGAAAATTATGGATAAAAAGAAATTTTTGATTTTCCCGTTTATTCTTTGTTTACTAGTCACCCTATTCACTTTAGGTTTGAATAGATCATCTGCTGAAACATCGACTGTTTCGGTAACAGGGAAATTTGCGGACACAATAACCAGTGTTAACGTCACCAATAACGAAGGTGGAGATCTCACTTGGGAGTTGGAACAGTGGGCTACTTTCCGAATTAATGCCACCTACGATTTAGCTGGAAAAAATGTCAAGGCAGGGGACACCACTGTCGTGACTGTGCCAGAGGCCCTCATCATTTCTTCAGACAGCTTCGAGATTCGAGATGTTAATACCAACGAGATCATCGCTCATGCAACCGTAGATGCTGCAAAAAAATCGATTTCCCTCACCTATACAGACTATGTTGAAAAACACTCTGACACAAACGGTTCCTTCTTCTTCTATGCACGGATTGATTTCCAGAAGCACCCTGAAAAAGGAGAAATCCCGATTGAAATCACCATTAACAACGAGCTAAAAATCGGCGGCAAAGTGAACTTCAAGGGAATTGGAGACGGAAATCCCAAAGTCTTGACAAAGACAAGCTGGGTGAATTCAGACAATCACAAGAAGGTATCCTATACCATTTCTGTCAACCGGACCAAAGAAAATATCAATAGCGTGACCATCGAAGACCATATGAAATTCACCAACGCTTCTTATGTACCTGGTAGCATCAAGGTGTTGAAAGGTACCTTTGCCTTTGTAGCAGGTGAATGGCAATTTAGCAACCGAACGGATGTCACTGACCAACACAAGGTGACTATTAGTGAAGACGGTCAATCCTTTGTAGTTGACTTAGGAGACATCACTGAAAACGACCAGTATCGCATTTCTTACGACGTTGAGCTCAACTACGAACCTGTAGATGGTGAACTCCTCAAAAATGATGCCATCTTAAGAGGAAAAAACATTGATGACAAAGCCGTAACAAATGCTGCCGCTGTACAAATCGCTGGTGGCTCTGGTATCGGTTATGTATTTACCATCAATATCCACAAAGTAGATGATGCCAACCAACCTCTTCAAGGTGCGAAATTCAAGGTCGTACGTCAGTCGAACAACCAAGTCATCGGTGAATATGTAACCGACGAAAATGGAAACATTACTGTCAATGCCTTGTTAAAAGATAAGTATATCTTAACTGAAACTGAAGCACCTGCAGGGTACACCATCAAATCTGCAGATACCGAAGTCAATGCTGAAGATTTCAAAGCCGATCACTCAGTAACCAAGACGATCGTCAATCCGAAAGAAGAAACAACAACTACGACGACCACGACTACAACGACGACTACTACAACAACTACGACGACTGAAGAGCCGACTACTACTTCAACGACTACGACAACCGAAGAGCCGACTACTACTTCAACGACTACGACAACCGAAGAGCCGACTACTACTTCAACGACTACGACAACTGAAGAGCCGACTACTACTTCAACCACGACAACTACAGGTGAAACCACGACTACAACTACTACTACAGGCGAAACCACGACTACAACTACTACTACAAGTGAAGAACCGACTACTAAAGTGACGACTACTCCAAACCCAACTCCATCATCTTCAACAACTGAAGGTACCGGCGATGGCAACGGTAAAGGTCGGAAGAAAGTTCTCCCAAGTACAGGTGAAGTTGCCGCTACTGGATTCATTGTCCTAGGAGCAGTTGTTCTATCAGGTGCTATCTTATTGAAACGTAAACTCTCAAATCAATAAACCTGACTAAATCGCAACCTCTAGCTAATGGCTAGAGGTTTTTTGTATTCGAAAACAACATTCCTACTAGTAATAGTATCTTTCTAGCAGGTCGTAAGGAGATCCAATTCAGACCTATTTCGATTTTTTTCTAAATAGAGTTGACAAATCTATCTGGAAGTACTAGAATCTATTTAGAAAGAAATCTAAATAGATTGGAGAAGATAGAGAATGAATTTTGCGCAAACATTTAAAGCTTTATCGAATCCGATAAGAAGAAGTATCTTAGAGCTGCTAAAGGCAGGGAAATTATCCGCTGGCGATATCGCTGACCACTTTGATGTAGCAGGAGCGACCATTTCCCATCATTTAAGCATACTCAAGCAGGCAGATTTAATTCGAGAGGAAAAAGAGAAGAATTTTATCTACTATGAACTCAATACTTCAGTCTTAGAGGATTTAATGGTCTGGCTCGTTGATTTGAAAGGAGACTCTACTGATGAAAACGAATAAAACCCTATTGACTGTAACTTCTACCGTAACACTCTTCCCCATACTTTGGGGACTGATGATTTGGTCGCAATTGCCTAACCAAATCTCGATTCACTTTAACGCTGCTGGTCAGGCCAATAACTTCCAATCGAAAGCACTAGCTGTGTTTGGTCTTCCTGTTTTCCTTCTCTTGGTGCATCTGTTTGTGATCTTTATGAT
Organism: Streptococcus sp. A12; assembly: GCF_905372335.1. Lineage (GTDB taxonomy): Bacteria > Bacillota > Bacilli > Lactobacillales > Streptococcaceae > Streptococcus. Next base: position 35,723 of record NZ_CAJPOU010000007.1, on the reverse strand, counting down.
CGGACGTGATCCTAAGAACCGTACTATGAATGAGAAAATGGTCAAAGTAATCTACTGGTTGATTCCAATAGTCTCCTTAATCGTCTCCTATCTCATCTATAGCAAAGCGCTAGGTTCTACTACCAATCCATCTGTTTTTGTTTCGGCTTTGCTAGGACTCATCTTTGTGATCATGGGCAACTACATGCCTAAGTTGAAAGTGAATCACACGGTTGGAATCCGCCTACCTTGGACCTTACAGAGTGAAGATAACTGGCACAAAACCCATCGCTTGGCAGGGAAGTTGTGGGTGCTTGGTGGCTTGATCCTCCTACTGGAAGCTGGCCTTCAATTCGCGCTTTCTTATGTGCTGGTGCTGGTCATCCTCGCCATTGTGTTTATCCCTGTGATGTACTCTTACCAATTAAGTCGGAAAAATCGTTAGTATGAAAAACAACCAGAGAAGAACTAGTTGGGAACTGTTTCTTTTCCGGTTGTTTTTGCTTGTTCTCATAAGAATACGCTCTTATACCGATAGCAATTTAGGTCAACAGTTTGGTGGATGTTTCCTCTTGCTGGAGTGTTAAATTGGATAATTCTTTGTCATCTAATATACGTAATGACTATACTAGTGTTGGTATATTAGGAATGTCTAGAATATGTATTAATTTGCCTTCCAATTACGAAAATAGACTTTTTGCCCAATTAGTTGTGATTTTATTCTCCATTAATACTTTTTCCTGCCATATTCCAGAATATTGTATTCCTTCGTTTTTAGCAGAATTTCTATGATTACCACATAGATTTTCAGGCATTAATGCAGGGATTTCTTTCCAAACACTTCTGCTTTTTCCTCTCATGGTTAATACTCTCTTCTCATCAAAATCAAATGTTCCATAACCTTTATAATTAGATGAAAATGCTAATTTATCACTGGGCATATACAACATATTTGATTTAGCATTGATCAGATGATTGTTAGAGTGAGGATGAAAAGAATAACTTTTTTTCAATATATCTTGATTATTTGTTAGATCACCAATTTGCAAATAACCATAAATAATATTTAAATCAGGTGAACCTTTTTTAAAATGTAGTGTTCCATCCTGAATATCTCCTTCGGTTTGTCTAAACCAACCAAAAAATAGGAAGAGATCCCCAACCGCAACATTTTGGTTTCGTAGTAAACCTTGCGAACTATTAATCTGTCCAAATGCAGGTTTCCAGTCAGAGACAGGCACATTTCTCAGACCTTCTCTTATATCAGGGTCAAGATGGCAGTTATAATGATTAGTCTTATCTTCATTTCCTCTCAATTGTCTTAAAATATTTGAGAAACTAACCCCGTTATAGTTTAAATCATCAAAAGATAAGTTATCAAACTTCCCAGGAATTGGTATTGATAATAAGGTTCCGTCAGGTAAGATTGGGCTTGGAATTCCTCCATTAGACGAATCAAACCCCTTTCTAGATAAAATGATTTTCATAGTTTGTTTCCTTTTATGTAGAATGGATGGTATGGTAAATCAATAATTTTGTTTTGTGATCCTAGTAAATTCTCAGCAAAATTTGCTAACTCTAGAGTATCCATAAATCGATCATTTGAATTATAAAACCCATTTTTTGCATTCCATCGCGGAAATGGTTTGCCATTTAGTCTAGCTCGGCTTCCCATAGGAAAAAAGGAAAGGATTTCCTTCGGTATTTCAAGAGGAGATTTTCCAAAATAGCTAAAACGGTCTGCGAGAATAACCACCTCATTCATAAAATGAGTATTATGCAATCCATCATGCTCAATCATCCATTGATAAGTATACGAATCCCGCCGATTTTCTGACTTTGGAGATCTTAAATATTCTCCCATAGTCATAATTTCACTAATTTTAGCCACAAAAATTAAATGATTGTATTTGGGGGTAATAAAGGTGCCTTGGTCATCTTTCCACTGTTGACCATCTTTCGAATGGCCAGCTATCGCCATTATGTATGCATCCACTTCATTATTATTAATTTTATCGGCCCAGTTCTTCTTAATGTTTCTTCTTAGCTGCTGCATACAACCACCTTCACTTAGAAGCTGAGGTGTTTTATCATAATTTTCAGTAAAAACACAAGGATTTATACCATAATCATGGGTCATCCTATAACAATAAACAATAGTTTGTTTTTTCATAATAATCTATTTTCTCCTAAATAAAATCTATTATTTACCTAGTGCAAGTATTGTCAATGTAGGGAATTTTTCAAAGACAACAGATTAAAAACTCTAGAATTACATTTTTTATATAGATAGATTTTTTACGGGTAAATCATTTAGTTGTTCAATTTCTTTAAAATTATATTTGGCTAGGGTTTCGTTTAACATGATAGGAAACAGTTTGCAAAGCGCGTTTACACCTGCCAAACAACCTTGGCCACTATAGTCTTCACTGTTCAAAAAATCTCGGATCAGTGGTACAAGCCCATGTCTTTTTCTATCTGGATAAATACGGCGAGCGAGTTCCAGAGAATCGATATAAGTATTTTCTAATGGCAGGTAATGACAATTTTTTAGTTTTTCTTGAAGAAACTTCATTTCAAAAGTTATATTGTGAGCAATAAGTACACTATCTTGAACAAAATCTAAAAAGTTTTGTAGTACTTCTGGTAATGATTTTGAATTCATTATATCTTCATCTGTAATATTGGTAATTTCTTTTATAAAATCACTGAGAGGTTGAGAAGGAGTAATATACTCATTGAAACTATCAATTTTCTCTCCCTTTTCAATTTTTACGGCGCTAATTTGAATAAGTTCATCTTTAGTAGCATTTAATCCGGTTGTTTCTATATCGAATACAATATATGATAAAGATTCAAAAGATTGATGTTGTCCTTGATAAACAATTTGCATTTCTTTCATGATCCAAACTCCTTAAGTAAAGGTAAAATATTAATTAAATTTTTTCTAAAAGCATTAGTGAGAAACTCACTATGTGTTAATTATATCAGATCAGATAGACAATATTTGTCCTTTTTAATTGTCAAGATTGTAAAAAACAAATTTTGTAAGGTTTGTTAGTATGTTATAATTTTTAATATGTGGGGTAATCAATATGAATGATCAAGAAAGAATTCTTAATATATTTTTACGTTTGTTTTTTGGAGAGAAATTACAAAAGAAATCTCTAGCAGATGAATTTGAAGTTAATGAACGAACAATACAAAGAGATTTATCATTTTTGAGATATTTTGTGTCTGTTCATTCAAGTATTTTAGGTAATCTTGTTTACAATAGAGATATAAAAAAATATTCAATAGATCGACCATCAACTGTAGAAAAGCAAGAAGTACTATTTATATCTAAAATATTATTGGAAAACAGAGCATTAAATAAAAATGAATTTAATAGAGTGATAAATAGTTTATTAAACACACTTTCAATAGACGATAAAAAATTAATCGAATCAGTTATAGCTAGCGAAAAATTAAATTACGAGCCAATCTCTGACAAGCAAGATCGTATAGTTAAAACATGGGAGCTCTCAGAAAAGATTATTTATGAACAAGTAATTGAATTAGAATATAAAAGTCCCTATACAGATTTTGTAAAAAAGCACATCGTTTTCCCAGTCTCAATGTATTATGATTTTCACTATTTCTATTTAGTTGCATATCACCTTAAGCATGAGACATATACAACGTTTAAAATTGATCGTATCAAAAGATGGAAATTAAGCGATAGTAAGAAACCAAACATACCCCATCGCAATAAGTTTCGTGATGGAGATGTGAGAAACATGAAAGTTGATGCATTTTCAGGATCTCTCATAAAAATCAGGCTCAAGTTTAACAATGATCCCTCTATTGTTCTGGATCAATTTCCCAATACAAAAATTTTAAGTCAAGAAGAGAATCAGACAGTTATGGAGATTGAAACGCAATATACTCCAGGTCTGAAAAGGTGGCTACTAAGTCAGGGAGATAGTTTGGTGATCACTAAACCTCAAAAATTAGTAGATGATTTAAAACAAACAATCAACAATATGTTAGATCAGTATAGAAAGTGAACTAATCATTAATATATATTAGATTTTTAAAAGAGTCATCCGGTTCTCTTTTTAGGAAAGTTTATTTTATGTATGATTTATAAAAAAACAACCAGAGAAGAACTAGTTGGGAACTGTTTCTTTTCCGGTTGTTTTTGTATATTCATCGTTTCAAATTCCCAACTTTCGGGGACAGGCTTTTTTCGGAAAGTCATAGTTTTTTATATTCTTTCTATAATCTAGTATATTCATTGAAATTTATCTAAAAAAGTAGTGACAAAGATAGTGATTGAACTGAAATATACTGCATTTGACAAAAAGAAAAAAGCCTTTGAAACGTTGATTTCAAAGGCTTTTGCTTACTTAATTACTTAACTTCTGTAAACACGACGTGTTTGCGAAGTTTTGGTGAGTATTTCTTCAATTGAAGACGGTCTGGAGTGTTACGTTTGTTTTTAGAAGTAAGGTACAAGCGTTCACCAGATTCTTTGTGTTCAAGTGTAATATTTACGCGCATGGTATCTCCCTTCTATTATTCAGCTGATGCAGCTTTAGCGATCTTACGTCCTTTGTAGTATCCTTTAAGTGATACACGGTGAGAACGTGAGTAATCTCCAGTAGTTTCGTCAAAGTTTACAGATGGAGCTGTTACTTTGTAGTGTGTACGACGTTTGTTTTTCTTCGCTTTTGATGTGCGACGTGCAGGTACTGCCATTTCGTTTTTCTCCTTTTAAGATATAAATTCAATTAGGTTTGATTTTCATCAACTTTAACAGTATAACAAAACTTTTTTGTAAAGTAAAGTTACTTGACAAAAAATTGTTAAAAAAATCTCCCGCCCCATCAAATGGAACAGGAGTTCTCCTTAAAGGTCTATTTCAAATGGCTCATCAATCGTTTCCGAAACGTATTTGCCATCCTTTTTTCGTTGTTTGACACATTCTGTCAGCAGGTACTCGATCTGCCCATTGACCGATCGAAAGTCATCTTCTGCCCATGATGCGATAGCAGCATATAACTTGGCTGACAATCTAAGTGGAATCTGTTTTTTCTTTTGGTCAGCCATTCTTAATAGAGACTTCCCGTATTGACAATTGGTTGTGCATCATGATTGCCACAGAGAACGACAAGAAGGTTCGAAACCATGGCAGCCTTCCGTTCTTCGTCTAGCTCTACAATCTCTCCTTCGCTCAGGCGTTCAAGGGCCATTTCAACCATCCCAACTGCTCCGTCTACAATCATCTTCCGCGCATCGATAATGGCAGAAGCTTGTTGGCGTTGAAGCATGACAGCTGCGATTTCTGGAGCATAGGCCAAGTAGGTAATACGAGCTTCTAGAATTTCGAGCCCAGCATCTTTTACACGTGCTTGAATCTCTTCTCGAATACGACTGGCCACAATTTCACTGGAGCCTCTTAGGCTACCCTCATCTGCCTGGCCGTCTCCTGTCGTATCGACATTAGGAGCTACATCATAAGGATAGATGCGGACAATATTACGAAGAGCACTATCACACTGCAATGAGAGATATTCTTTGTAGTTATCCACATTGAAGACTGCTTTAGCCGTATCCACTACACGCCAAGTGACTGCAATACCGATTTCTACAGGATTTCCCAAACAGTCATTAATCTTCTGACGAGAGTTGTTCAAGGTCATCACTTTTAAGGAAATATTCTTTTTACCTGTCTCGATAGAAATATTGTTACCTTCTGCTGTTTTACTGACAGACATGGATGACTTGGTGGTGACATCACCACTTTGGCCCAAGCGGGTGTTATTGGCAGGATTGACAGCGACACAGAAAGGATTGACAAAGTAAATACCCGCTTCTCGAATGGTTCCAATATAGTTCCCAAACAAGGTCAAAACCAAGGCCTCTTGCGGTTTAATAATTTTGATCCCCGCATAGCACACCAGACTAGCAATAAAGAGAAAAATACAAGTAATAACTGCAATCGCAAGTGGAAAACCTTCTGGTAGACTAGCAATCGCACTAATAAAGGCTAAAACTAAGACAAGATCCCCAACTAGCAATCCTATAAGGGCAGCTAAGCCGTTTTTCTTTTGGGTTAAAATTTTTTCTTCCATGAGACGAGCCCTTCTTTCTTTGTGATATCTAAATGATATCACTTTGCTTATAAAAGTCAAGATATAACTGTAAATTATTTTAGCAAGAAACCGAGCAAGCTGAATTGTCTGAAAATTCAAGAATTTTCTTCTGTCGTTGGGCCGTAAATTGTGCTATAATAATAAAAAATACGTGAGAGGGAATCAGATGACAGAATTAGATACTCGCCATCGCAGTAGCGTCTACGACAGCATGGTCAAGTCCCCTAACCGGGCTATGCTTCGGGCAACTGGGATGACAGATGAAAACTTTGAAAAACCAATCGTAGGGGTAATCTCTACCTGGGCTGAAAACACGCCTTGTAACATGCACCTTCATGATTTTGGAAAATTGGCCAAAGAAGGTGTAGAAGATGCGGGAGCTTGGCCGGTTCAATTCGGAACCATTACGGTTGCCGATGGGATTGCTATGGGAACGCCTGGGATGCGCTTCTCCTTGACTTCTCGTGATATCATTGCGGACTCTATCGAAGCGGCTATGGGCGGTCACAACGTGGATGCATTTGTAGCCATCGGGGGTTGTGATAAGAACATGCCTGGTTCGATGATTGCCATTGCCAATATGGATATCCCTGCGATTTTTGCCTATGGTGGTACCATTGCACCGGGTAATCTGAACGGCAAGGATATCGACTTGGTTTCAGTTTTCGAAGGGATAGGGAAATGGAACCACGGTGATATGACTGCTGAAGAAGTGAAGCAACTGGAATGTAATGCCTGCCCTGGCCCTGGTGGCTGTGGGGGTATGTATACGGCTAACACCATGGCGACAGCGATTGAGGTCCTTGGTATGAGCTTGCCAGGTTCATCTTCTCACCCTGCTGAATCAGCTGATAAAAAAGCCGATATCGAAGAAGCGGGTCGTGCAGTTGTCAAAATGCTTGAAATGGGACTGAAACCATCTGATATCTTGACCCGTGAAGCCTTTGAAGATGCGATTACAGTGACTATGGCGCTGGGTGGCTCCACCAATGCGACCCTTCACTTGCTCGCAATCGCTCATGCGGCCAATGTGGATTTGACCCTTGAAGACTTCAACGATTTCCAAGAGCGCGTGCCTCACTTGGCAGACTTGAAACCTTCTGGTCAATACGTCTTCCAAGACCTTTACAATGTCGGTGGCGTGCCAGCTGTCATGAAATACCTTCTTAAGAATGGTTTCCTTCATGGGGATCGCATCACATGTACTGGTAAAACAGTAGCTGAGAACTTGGAAGCCTTTGCTGATTTGACACCAGGTCAAAAAGTCATCATGCCACTTGAAAATCCAAAACGTGCGGATGGTCCATTGATCATCTTGAAAGGGAACTTGGCTCCAGAAGGGGCGGTTGCCAAAGTATCAGGTGTGAAAGTTCGTAACATCACTGGTCCTGCTAAGGTCTTTGACTCGGAAGAAGCTGCCATTGAAGCGGTTCTTTCGGATGAAATCGTGGATGGCGACGTTGTTGTTGTTCGTTTCGTAGGACCTAAGGGTGGTCCTGGTATGCCGGAAATGCTGTCCTTGTCATCTATGATCGTTGGGAAAGGCCAAGGGGACAAGGTGGCCCTCTTGACAGACGGACGCTTCTCTGGTGGTACTTATGGTCTCGTTGTCGGACATATTGCGCCTGAAGCTCAGGTCGGCGGTCCAATCGCCTATCTCCACACAGGGGATCTGGTAACAGTTGACCAAGATACCAAAGAAATCACCATGCACGTCTCAGATGAAGAGTTGGCCAAACGGAAAGCTGAAACAACCTTGCCACCGCTATATAGCCGTGGGGTGCTGGGTAAATACGCCCACATTGTTTCTTCAGCCTCTCGTGGTGCCGTGACAGACTTCTGGAATATGGAACAGTCTGGTAAATCTTAATGTACTATAGTTGAAAAAGCCTTGTCCAGCAATTGCTGGCAAGGTTTTCATTTTATTTTTTCACCTACTATATCCATTATGATAACATTGCGAATTTTTTTATGAATAGGATTCCTTTTTTTAAAAAAATGTTATATAATTTCAGAAATGAAACTAAATTTTGATAAAACACGATTAGGGCGTGTTTTTCTGTATCTTGATGACGCGTCATTAAGGTGTAGATAATGGGAGGTTAAAATGAAAAAATTTAGTCGTATTCTACTCGCGTTAACGGGAGTCTTTTTACTCTTCTCCCTCATTGCGCTAGGAGTTCGCTCCACAAGGGTGAAGGCAGCAGAAGTGAATAATGTCCTTACCAATGTGACCCTTCAAAATTCTCAAGGAGGAGAATTAACAGAGGGCGTTGGAGGTTGGACCAATATGCGACTGAATGCAGATTTTGCATTCAATCGAGGTCAGGTACAACCTGGAGACACAATCACCGTCTCTTTGCCAAATGAACTCGTATTTGTAGGTTCTCAGTTCAATATCTTAGACCCAAATGGAGAGGTCGTAGCGGTTGCTACTGCAGATGCAAGCAACAAGAATGTAACCGTAACATTCACTGATTATGTATCCAAAGGTACAGGTTTCACAGGTAATTTCCACATGACGGTGAGAGTCGATCGAAATGTGGTGCGCGATGCGCAATCAATTCCAGTAACCGTTACAGTCAACCAAACTCCGCATTATGCCGGAACTGTAGACTATACAGGAATTGCTGGAACGGAACCTCAGACCTTTGCGAAATCTGGTTGGCAAGATGAAAATGATGGTAGTAAACTACATTATATTTTGTACATTAACCAGAATTACGCAAATCTTGGGGAATTTACGGTAAGTGATACCCTTCAATTTGATAATGCAAGGATTGATCCATCTAGCTTCCAAGTCTTGTCAGGTTATTGGTATACAGACACATCAGATAATTCTCTTCGACTTGGTTGGGCAGAAGATGTGACCGCAAGTTATGCTCCTCAATTTTCTGCAGATGGGAAATCATTCTCCTTGCGCTTTCCCCCGTTTGATCCAAACAAAGGCTACTATGTAAAATACGATGTGAAGCTGACTGGAAAACATACAAGCGGAATCACTCTGAATAACGATGCACGGATGGACTTGGATTCCGGATATGCTTATACCTCAAGATACCCTGTTGTTTATCAAGATAATGGGGGCGGAGGCTCAAAGGAATTTTATACAGTTCAATTGACCAAAAAGTCTGAGGATCAGAAAGCATTAGCTAACGCTGAATTCGGCCTGTATCATAATGGCACGCTTGTCCAAACAGCAACTTCAGATGCCAATGGTTTAGTAACCTTTGATCAACTAGACGAAGAAACATACACCATCAAAGAAACCAAAGCTCCAGCTGGTTATGCCTTGTCAGATGAAGAAATAACGATTCATCAGGCAGATACTCAAGATCATGTGATTCGTAAAGAAGTGATCAATAAAAAACTCGAGCCAGCTAAAGCGACTATCGAGCTTGAGAAACAACTCCTGGGTGGAGAACTCAAGGACGGTCAATTCAGTTTTGAATTAAAAGATAAGAAGGGGAAAGTCCTTAAGACCGTTAAAAATAAAAACGGTAAGGTTACCTTTAAAAACCTAGGCTTTACCAAAGAAGGAACCTATCATTTTACCGTCTCAGAAGTCAAGGGAACTGACGAAAAAGTCCAGTATGATGCAGAAGAAGTGAAGGTAACAGTGACGGTCACAAAAGATGCATCTGGCCAATTACAAGCCCAAGTGGCCATCGATGGAGAGAAGCAAAATTTTGTTAACAAAGTTGTTACCACCGAAATTCCGCCGACACCACCAACAGTGGACAACTCGGAATTGAAGCTCTATTCGATTCAATTGCATAAGGTCGATGACAAGGGAGCTGCTCTAGCCGGCGCAGTCTTTGGTCTCTTTGAGGCAGACGGCGTGACTCCAGTTGCTAACCCATATGGTGAAGGTCAAGCAAGGGCCACCTCAGATGAGGCTGGTTTGGTTCGCTTTATCGGCTTTGAAGCCAAAGATTATGTAATCAAGGAACTGACAGCACCTGCAGGCTATCAAATCGCGAAGGATGCTATTACGGTAGCAGCCAGCGATTTTGATGCCGCGACAGATCTTGTAGTGGATAAGGGAAATGTGGTCAATAAACCATTCACTGAAATTCCGCCAACACCACCAACAGTGGATAAACCAAAAACAAAACTCTATTCGATTCAATTGCACAAGGTTGATAGTCGTGGGAAAGCTTTGGCTGGTGCAGTCTTCGGTCTCTTTGAGGCAGATGGCGTGACCCCAGTTGCCAATCCATACGGGGAAGGTCAAGCAACGGCTACCTCAGACACCACTGGTTTGGTTCGCTTCGTAGGTCTTGCAACTAAGGACTATGTGATCAAGGAACTCACAGCACCAATCGGTTATCAACTTTCAACAGATACGATTAAGGTTGCAGCAAGTGACTTTAATAGAGCGGCAGATCTTGTAGTGGACAAGGGACTTTTCACAAATGAAAAGACTCCAAATACGCCTCCAAAAGGAAATACACCGCCACCTTCAATGGAAAAACCGAAAACATCTGTTCCAGGTGAAAAACCAAAAGAAGAACCGAAAAAAGGACTTCCTTCTACCGGAGAAGTCATCAGTACTGGCCTTCTTGTGGCAGGTTTAGCCTTTGCGGGTGCAGGAAGTGCGCTTGTATTGAAAAAACAAGATGAATAGAAAACAAAACAGGTCTTTCCAGTAATACTGGGACCTGTTTTTTGGGGGGAATCAAGGATAAAAAAATCTTCTTCTCTGTATTCAGGAAGAAGAACTTTTTTATCGTGGGGGAAGCCCAAGGGCGATGCGCCCATACCGGCTGATCCGTGTAATTTTCCAAGCGGGTGACCAGGTTACTTCTACTTTGACGTCTTCAATACCGTCAATTTCTTTTAGGCGGGCGACGATTTCGATAGGCAAACTTTCCGCACAGTCGCAAGCGGTATCGGTAAAGGTCATGACTACTTTGCAAGTCCCTTCCTCATCCAGATCCAACTCATAAATCAAACCGAGGTTGTAGACGTCCAACTCAACATCGGTATCAAACACAAGCTCTAACTTCTCAATCAATTGTTTCTCCAGTGCCAGGGCACGGTCGTTAATCTTGATATCCTCTCTCATCTCGCTATCCTTTCCCTCCTTTAATGAAGACTATTTTCTCACAATTCTGATAATAATGCAAGTTCACCTAGAATGAGATTGAATGACAGCTACAAATCAAACCATCCGTCTTAAGACTGATTTATAATTACAGGAAGGTATCTTAAGTTTTCTTTAAGTTTTCCGATTTATACTAATATCATCAAATGAAGACCTCCTAACTTTGTTTGATAGAAAATCCTAAACTTTTTCATAATAATCTCCCATAAAGGCCACCAAATCCGGTGGCTTTTTCTATGTACCTTAGCGAACGTTAGTGAGCTTAGGTACATTGATGCAGTTCGAACGACAGTGAGAACTACGTTCCTTATTTTTTTACGAGCATCGGCGAGTTTAGGGACGTTGACGCAGTTTGAGCGAAGATAATTAGACTCCTATAAAAAGTATGTGTGAAGAAAGTTTTAAAACCTTCAAAAATTTTTTCAGCTCTATCTTTCTATTATTTCCTATATTTATAGGCAAAATAGCTATTTTACGGGCTTTATTCCCCGATAATTCTTTTTGCCTCCTCCAAGTTCTTGTGCTATAATGATACGGATGCTGTTCATTTTCGAACAAGGAGGTACATTATGAAACAAAACCATTCACGTTTTCTCATTCCAGGGATCCTTTTACTAGGAGTGGTCTTGCGGGCCCCATTTACGACCCTCTCCACTGTCTTATCAGATATTGCTGCTAGCTTTGGTGTCGAGGTGAGTTCTCTCGGCCTCTTGACGAGTCTGCCCCTCTTAACCTTCGCTATTTTCTCTCCTTTTGCTACTAGCTGGGCGAGACGATTTGGGATTGAGCGACTCTTTCTTGGAGTTTTGATTCTGATGACGATTGGATCTGCTCTACGCACCATCAATCTGCCTCTCCTCTATGTGGGAACTCTTTTGATTGGTGCTGCTATTGCCTTTATCAATGTCCTTCTACCAAGCTTGATCCAAGCCAATGAGCCAAAACGTCTTGGCTTCTTAACAACCCTCTATATCACTGCAATGGGCTTGTCTACTACGGTAGCTTCTTCTGTCGCTGTTCCTATCACTCAAGCCACCTCTTGGCAAGGTCTGGTTTGGGTTCTGACAGTTGTCTGTGCGCTTGCACTTGTGATCTGGCTCCCCAATGCTCGTCATAATCATTATTTGAAAAAAAGCTCCTCTTCTAATGAAAATAAGACTAGCTGGTATAAGAATGGTAAGGTCTGGGCTATCATGCTCTTCTGTGGTCTACAATCTCTCTTGTTCTATACCACGATGACCTGGCTTCCTACCATGGCGACCCAAGCCGGCATCAGTCAAGCCAATGCAGGAATTTTAGCATCTGTATTCACCCTGATGAGTCTTCCCTTCTCTATGACCATTCCAAGTCTCACCACCAGCCTTTCTGAACGAAACCGTCGCATCATGCTGATAACGACTGTTTTGGCTGGTTTTACTGGAATAGCCATGCTGTTACTAAATACAGACAACTTCATTTACTGGTTGATCCTGAATATCTTGATCGGAAGTTTTACGAGTATCTTATTCCCTTACCTCATGGTTACCTTCTCCATGAAGTCTAGCTCTCCTGAGAAAACTGCTCAGCTCTCTGGACTAGCTCAAACGGGAGGATACGTCTTTGCTGCACTTGGACCTATCTTATTTGGTTCAAGCCAACAAATCTTCCACTCTTGGACACCCGGGATTCTTATTCTTCTTGTTGTTGCTTTGTTTATGAGTATGGCTCTCTATCAAGTTGAAAAATCTGATATCATCCTTTAATCCGCTAGATCCCATTGAGCAATGGGATCTATTTTTTATACGAAAAAAGAATCAGGACATTCCTGATTCTTTGGTATAACTTGATTATTCGTAGAATGATACGTGTACGTGGTCGTAATGATTTTCTGTTACGCTACCACGGTCTGGCATTTCATTCCAAGTGTTTGCTGGTCCATAAATATTATTTACTGGAGCATAGAAACGTTGTTTCCAGATGATGTAAGAAATTCCATTTTCTTGCATGTGATCGATTGCATATTGAGCTACTCGATCACCAATCTCTGAACTTTCTGGAACCATAACGTCGACCGCAAGACCTTTACCGTGATCTTCTGGGTCACCAGGACGGTAACCACCGATATCAGTCAAGCCAAGTTCATTAATCACTTGTTCTTTGAATTTAATTGTTTGAGGTCGAAGACCTTCATTTGAAGTTGGAGTTGCTGTTGAAGGAGTTGAAGCTGTAGTATCAACAACTGGTGCTGGGGCACCATATTGTGGTGTTGAAGCAACCGCAGTAACTTCTGGTTCTGCTGGAACTTCTACGACTGGAGCTGGTTCAGCTACTGGAGTCGCTGGGGCTTCCTCAACAACTGGTGCTTCTACAGGAGCCGCTTCTTCAGCTGGCGCTACAGCAGGTTGCGTAGGTGCTTCTTCAACAACTGGTGCTGGGGCTTCCTCTGCTACTGGAGCAGCTGGGGCAGGTGTTTCAGCTGGTGCTTCTGGAGTTGGCAAGCTTTCTGATACTTGCTCTGCCACTGCTGCTACAACTGCAGGTGCTTGAGGGAGTTCTACAGCTTGGTTGCTTTCATCTGCTACTGGTTTTGTCAAATCACCCACTGCAACAGTTTGGTTGTCTACTTTGATTTGGTTGTTTGTCAAATCAGCAGAAGTTGTCACAGTTGCATCAGCATTTCCTGCTGTAGGAGTTTGGATTTCTACACCTGTTACTTGGTTTTGATCATTGACAGTTGTTGTCAAGACAGTTCCTGGGAAAATCAAATCAATGTTGCTGATTTGGTTCAAGTTTGCCAAAACAGTTACATCAACATTCAAAGCTTCCGCAATCGTGCTTAGGGTATCCCCATATTTGATGGTGTAGGTTTGTTTGTTTTCTGAAGTTGAAATATCTGCACGAATTTCATCTACAGAACGGGCAACCCAATCCCCATTTGATTCTGCTTTACCAGTTGTAAATGGCAAGACCGCCATAGTAACAGTCGACGCAATTAAAGCCTTTTTATTTACTTTCTTCATACGTTATTTCCTCGTTTTCTTATTATCGGAGATTTATCTCCAGACAGATACATTTAATATTCTACCACATTATTTGTCTTTAAAATGGCTCTTCTTTTCTTTTAATCTAACTGACCCTAATTTGTAACATTAGCCCTTTCTTGTTACATTCTCTTAACAATTAATGACAGTTAGTACTATTTGGATACTCAAACAAATTCATTGTATCAGAAGCCTTTGAAAGCCATGAACGAGGGAATTTTGAAAGATTTTTCAGTTGAATAAAAGCTAAAAAACACCCCAAGTTCGTGTCTTGTAGACATCACTTGGGGTGCTGTTTTTAACGGCTTGTATCTTATTAATTGAACACGCCTACAACTCTTTGGAAAAAGATAAATCCAACTAGAAGCTGATTCTTCGTCGTTGGATTTTCTATTTTCCTTTGAGTTGCTTAACGGCTTTGTATCTTATTTGACCTTCATCATTCGGACCAGGTTGGCGCGTTCGGCTTCTTCGAGTTTCATTTCGATATAATAGATGGTTTCTTTGAGATCTGGGATGGTCGCATATTCCAATCCATTGACCCGACGACGCGTTTTTTCAATCTCATCAGCCATTAGCTGACAAGTTTTTTCAATCTCTGCTAAGCGCAACAGGTCTGGAAGGAGCTCTTCCATTTCTTGAATGGTGTTGTCCATCTGGCTATTAGAAGCCACATAGCTGTAGACCACGTCTCCCTCATCGTCTCCATATGGATTGTCAATATGGGCATGCATCTTGGGCACACGCACACTCATGATGTTCTCCGTCTCGATATGCAGGCTGACTTCCCGCGTCGGAACTGCAAAGATTTCCTGGACCATGAGGTCATTTTCCAGACATTTAGCCAGGACAAACTCTTGCATATTGCCAATGAGAGCTGCCTCAACCTTCTGACGGAGGCGGTCATTTTCACGGACCGATTCGATGAAGCGTCGCATGAGCTCGTCTCGTTTGTCCTTGAGAAGTTTATGTCCTCTGGTTGCCGTTTTCAGACGCTCTTTGAGGGTGTTTAACTCCATCCGAGTGGGTTTGACATTTAATCGTGCCATCTGACTTCCTCCTTTCTACTCCTAGGCTTGTGCTTCCTGAGAAGTTTTTGGGAGGTATTCGTCAATCATGTCATCCTTGATCCGCTTGAGCTCTGTCCGTGGCAGGATAGCCAGCAATTCCCAACCTAGATCCAGACTTTCTTGAATGGTCCGATTGGTGGTAAAGCCTTGGTTGATGTACTCCTTCTCAAAGCGATCCGTAAATTTGACATAAAGTTTGTCGGTATCGGACAAGGCGGATTCTCCGAGCACCACGGCTAATTCTTTGGCTTGTTTCCCTTGGGCATAGGCCGCAAAGAGCTGGTTCATGGTCGCCGCATGGTCTTTCCGAGTCTTGCCTTCACCAGAACCCTTGTCCTTCAAACGGGAAAGGGATGGAAGAACATTGATCGGTGGGCGGTAACCACTATTGTAGAGATCGCGGGACAGAATAATCTGACCTTCGGTGATGTAGCCTGTCAAGTCAGGGATTGGGTGGGTGATGTCATCTTCTGGCATGGAGAGGATCGGAATTTGGGTCACAGATCCTTTCTTTCCAACCAAGCGTCCTGCACGTTCATAGAGGGTTGAAAGGTTAGTATAAAGGTAACCTGGATAGCCCCGACGTCCTGGAACCTCCCGGCGGGCAGCAGAGACTTCCCGAAGGGCTTCACAGTAGTTGGTCATATCGGTCATGATAACCAAGACGTGCATGTCTTTTTCATAGGCCAAATATTCGGCAGCGGTCAAGGCGATCCGAGGAGTGGCAATCCGCTCGATAGCTGGATCATTAGCTAGGTTGATAAAGAGAACAGAGCGGTCAATCGCACCTGTCTCCCGAAGGTCGTTCATAAAGAACTCGGCTTCTTCAAAGGTAATCCCCATAGCCGCAAAGACCACGGCGAAGT
The DNA here is from genome assembly GCF_905372335.1 of Streptococcus sp. A12. Classification (GTDB taxonomy): domain Bacteria; phylum Bacillota; class Bacilli; order Lactobacillales; family Streptococcaceae; genus Streptococcus. The sequence continues at coordinate 19,538 of NZ_CAJPOU010000007.1, read as the reverse complement.
TTTCTTCCGAATTAAGCACCGTCGCTTGACGAGCAATCTGAGCAGCCAACTCCTTGTGAGGAAGACCAGAACCTGAGAAGACTGGAAGCTTTTGCCCCCGAACTAGAGTATTCAAATGGTCAATGGCTGAGATCCCTGTCTGGATAAATTCATCCGGATAGTCCCGCGAAACAGGGTTAATGGCTTGCCCATCAATGTCCAAGTACTTCTCTGGGATAATCTCTGGACCACCATCGATGGGTTTGCCCATCCCGTTAAAGATGCGTCCCACCATGTCTTCAGACACTGGGAGTTCTAGGGGACGTCCCGTAAAGCGGACTTTGGCTTTTTCCAAGTTGATTCCGCTAGATCCTTCAAAGAGCTGGACCATGGCCTTATCTTCTTGGACTTCGAGGACTTGTCCCTGGCGGGTCGTTCCGTCATGAAGCTTGATTTCTACCAGCTCATTGTAGTGAACCCCTTCGACCTGATCGACAATCATCAAGGGGCCAACAACTTCGCTGACAGTACGGTATTCTTTAATCACGCTCATTGTCTACTCCTCCTTTTGAGACGATTTGGTGTAGGGTTTCTACGATTTCTTCTTTTAAAGCTTGTATGGTGGCCAACTGATCCTCATGGATGAACTTGCTCCGGGCAATGCGGTCCCGAAGATCTACAGTTCCTTCCATGATTTCTGTGAAGTAAGCTCCCAATTCCAACGCTTTTTGACTTTCTTGGTCAAAAGTCAAAATGTTGGTCAACAAGGCCACCTGCTTGCTGAAGGAAGTATAGGTATCGACCTCATCAAAGGCATTTTGTTGCAGGTAGTCTTCGCGGATCATCTTGGCCGCATTCATGGTCAAGCGGTCTTTCTCAGACAGGGAATCCAGACCAACCAAACGCACGATCTCCTGCAATTCACTCTCTTTTTGCAATAGGTTCATGGCGCGGGTCACTTTTTCTGCCCAGCTAATCTGCTCATGCTGATCGATATATTGGCCCACTTCATCTTGGTAAAGGGAATAAGAACTCAACCAGTTGATGGCTGGGAAGTGACGGCGTTGCGCCAACTGAGCATCTAGTCCCCAGAAGACCTTGACGATCCGCAGCGTATTTTGGGTCACCGGCTCCGAAATGTCTCCACCTGGAGGGGAAACGGCACCGATGGCGGTAATCGAACCTTCACGCGCAGTGGTTCCGAGTGTCTTAACCCGACCTGCACGCTCGTAATATTCAGCAATCCGGCTACCAAGATAGGCTGGGTAGCCTTCATCCCCTGGCATTTCTTCTAGACGACCAGACATTTCACGAAGAGCTTCCGCCCAGCGCGATGTCGAATCGGCCATGATGGCAACTGAATAGCCCATATCACGGAAGTATTCGGCAATGGTAATCCCTGTGTAAATGGAAGCTTCCCGCGCCGCTACTGGCATGTTCGAAGTGTTGGCGATTAGAACCGTCCGTTGCATAATGGATTGACCGGTCGTTGGATCGATCAACTCTGGAAACTCATTCAGAACGTCCGTCATTTCATTTCCACGTTCCCCACAACCAACGTAAATTACGATGTCTACATTGGCAAACTTGGCCACCTGGTGTTGCACAACTGTCTTTCCAGCTCCGAAAGGACCAGGAACAGCTGCAGCCCCACCCTTAGTCACAGGGAAGAAGGTATCGATGACCCGTTGGCCTGTAACCAAAGGCTCTACTGGAATCAGTTTTTGTGCAAAAGGACGGCCTCGACGAACTGGCCATTTTTGCATCAAAGTACCAGTAAAGAGGCTACCATCTGCCTGCTCGATCTCATAAACTGACTCTTCCACTGTGTAAGAACCTGCTGCGATCTTGGTCACACGTCCACTAACACCAAACGGTACCATGATACGGTGCTCCACCATATTGGTCTCCTGAACTGTACCGATGATGTCTCCGGCAACTACCTCTGTTCCTTCTGCCACACTTGGCTCGAAGGTCCATTTGGTGTCGCGGTCTAGATTGGGAACTTGCACCCCACGAATAAGGAAGTCACTGGCGGTGACTTCTTGGAAGCGTTCCAAGGGACGTTGGATCCCGTCAAACATCTGAGAAATCAAACCAGGTCCCAACTCGACAGAAAGGGGAGCTCCGGTTGTTACCACTGGTTCACCTGGTCCGACTCCTGACGTTTCTTCATATACTTGGATAGAGGCTTCATCCCGCCGCATCTCAATAATTTCGCCAATCAAACCAAGATCGCCGACCCGGCAAATGTCTTGGATATTGGCCTCCTGCATCCCTGATGCGACCACCAAGGGACCAGAAACTTTAATAATTTTTCCTTGAGTCATGTATTCCTCCTGGGAATCCTTTGTTTCTTTGTTTTACTTTTGTGCTATCTCTCTTAGAGCTTGCCTTTGTTGGCCATTGGCATCGAAATTGCTTGGATCCAACCAAGCTTCGAAGCGCTGTTTAATAGCTGGCCATTCTTGGTCAATGATGGACAACCAGTCTGTATCACGGGTACGACCTTTATAAACAACAGCCTGACGGAAACAGCCTTCATAGGTGAACCCTAAGCGCTCAGCTGCTTTGCGAGATGCTTGGTTTAGGGCATCACATTTCCATTCATAGCGGCGGTAGCCTAAATCTTCAAACACGTAGCGCGCTAAGAGATACTGGGCTTCTGTAGCCATGCGTGTTTTTTGGAGCGCTGGTGAGTAAGTCACTGCTCCGACTTCGATCACTCGGTTAGCTTGATCGATCCGCATGAGAGAGAAAGTCCCCAAAGCCTTGCCTGAATCTTTGTCTACAATCGCATAGTAAAAGCGACCTTGATCTGTCATGAGATCATCCAATAAGCGGTCCCACTCCTCTTCATTGCGGGCAGGGCCTTTGAATAGAAAGGTCCACATCACTGCTGGAGAGTCCGGCCCGTAGACCTGATAAAGATCTGCTCCGTGTTTTTCTTTTGAGAGGCGCTCGATCACGGTATAGCGACCTTCGATCCGCTCAATAGCTGGCAGACGCCCCGGAGTAAAATCCGGCAGTGCATCGCCAATCGCTTGGCCAAATTCATTTGTTCTCATAAAATATCCTGTCCTACTGCCTTTTCGACATTGTCCCGAATTCGCTGCCGCCCCAGTCCAGTCGTTCCCTTATGAGTAGGGATCAAGATGACGGCTGGGGTTACTTGGCGATCATAGTGGGCAATGGTATCTGGGATTTCCTGAGCCATATCCTCCGTCAGATAGATGATGCCAAAATCTTCTTGGCTCAAGTGACGTAAGGTATTGATGGTTTCCTGAGCCTCTGCTACAGGAAAGGTCTGAAAGCCAATCATTTGAAAAGGAAGGATGGCATCACGGTTTCCCACAACGGCAATTTTTTGCGTTTTACTGGCCATAGATTGGTCTCATCCTTTCTTTTATTTTGTCAATCGGGAGCTGATTATCCAGACCCGTCAAGACCAAACGAAGGTTCTTCACCTCCAGCTCTTTTCCAAAGAGATAGCGAGCTAAAGGCAAGGGCCCGTCTATCTCAAAGGAAGCTTGTTCCAATATTCGGTACTTAAGCACATGCTCCAGGTATTCCACTGTCTCGGCGGTTACTCTGCCAGATCGCATCTGTTCTTCGTACTGTGTCAATTCCACATCATAAGGCAAGGGATTGACTTGTTGGAACCAACTGATGAGGTTGCCCTGCTCGACACACTGGATGACTTCTCTTGCTGAGAAGGTCCCTGCATCGGACAAGAGTTGCTTCATAAAGCTGTTCGGCTTTTTCAAACTGAGGGCTCGTTCAACTGTGATGACATTGTAACAATCAATGGTCAAGGTGACCAAGGATTTTAAAAGTGGATGGTCCAGATCTTTCGCCAAGCGTTTGAGATGATCAAAGTAAGCCAAATCCATGCCGATCTCCAGAACCCGAATATCCTGATAGTCGACATATTCCTGCCAGGTTGCTGCGACTTCTTGAGCCATAAACTCTGGGCAGTTCTCTGAAGAAAAGGTCTTGGCTACTTGTTCAAGAACTGCTAAGGAATAGGGACCTGCATCCAATAATAGGAAGTTCAAATCCCGCCCCGTTGCTCGCTCTTTCAAGAAGACCTTGAGATTGTGATAGGTGTACTTGAGGGCGAAGAGGTCGACTACCGCAGGGTTCGGAGCTACCTGATAAGCCCAATCGTACTCTGCTAGAAGGTGCTTCATCAAGGCTTGCTCGACCACTTGGACTTGACGCAGTTGATCTGCCTCCAAGGCATAGGCCGTCCCTTGCAAGAGATTAGCACGCGCTTCTGCATCGGAGCTGTTCAGAAGGGCATCAAACTGAGCCGGGCTCAAAAAACTAGCTTCACGTACACTAATCCCGGTATTTACTTGAGAATACGTCCGTTCACTCATAGACCCTCCTAGTTTTTCTCTTCTTTAAAAATGCTAGCTGCCATATGGAAGCTTTGCTCCTCCCGCACAGCATCAACCAAATCACGGTAGAGGTAGCTGGCATCCACTTTGCCAAAGGAAAGGACAAAACCAGCCTCTTGGGCAAGTGTTTCTTTCGCTAATTGAAGCTGTGGATAGGCCTCTAGCAAATCCTGACGATCTTGATCTGTCAATTTTTCTGCCGTCACAGCACCAAACGTTAAGACCATTGCTTGATCTGCATAGCGAGGAAGAACGCGATGCAGAAATGCGAGCTCTTCTTGGCGTGACCAAGTCGCCATTTTCTGGTAGGCATCCGCAAACAACTCTTTTAAGACCCGTTGCTTGGTGACCAATGTTGATTGGCGCTTTTGATTTTCTATTTGTTGGCTTTCACGTTGCAAGCGGCGCTCAATGGTCTGCAATTGAACCGCCCGTTGGTGTAGCTTTTCTTCTACCAAACGAGCTTCCTGCAACTGGGCTTCTGCTTGGACCTTAGCCGTTGCTTCCGCCACTAATTTCCGGCCTTTTTCATGGGCCTGTTCAAGGATGGAATCCTTTAATTGGGAATAATCCGTCATTGTTTTTATTTCCTCCTTTGGAGTTCTTCGCCACCGATAATAGACGAAGAGAACATTCCTCTTCTTTGACTGAGGTGTGTCTAGATTAGCCGACGCGAAGAGTCAAAAGGAAGGACACAACGAAGGCCAAGATGGCATAGGTTTCAACCATGGCCGCAAGGATAACCCCTTTCATCATGTCTTCAGGGCGTTTTGCCAAGATTTGCATCCCAGCAGTTGCGACATTTCCTTGGTGTTTTGCTGAGAAATAGCCGACGATCGCTACTGGAAGGGCTGTGAAGAAGTAAGCAACTCCTGTTTCAAGAGCCATATCTGGTTTAATTTGCAACCAGATCAAGATCCCGATAACGAAACCGTACAAACCTTGTGTACCTGGCAACAATTGCAAGATCAAGGCTTGGGCAAATTTTTCTGGTTGTTCTTTCAAGAGTGCGGCAGCTGCCTGACCAGTCTTACCAACACCGAGGGCTGAACCCATTCCACTAAGAGCCACTGCAATGGCTACACCAAGTGCTGCAAAGAAGGCACCCCCATGGGTTGAGAAATATGAAGCTAAAGATTCCATGAATATACTCCTATAAAATTTTTTATGATTGATTTACTGAATTATTTTTTCGTTTTGACATAGCGTTCCGACGGTTTTAGAGGTCGGAAGGGCTTGCCACCACCCTCGTAGAACTTGCCAAAGAACTCGACAAAGATCAAACGTGCTCCATGCACATAGCCTGATAAAAAGGACAGGAACATGTTGATGGCATGAAGGAGGACAAAGAGGACAAGGCCGACGGTGAATCGTCCCAGGGTTGGGAAGAGATTGACAATCAGGTTAAAGGCCGACCCGATGCTGGCCCCTGATAAACCAAGCGCCATCAAACGAGTAAAGCTGACCAAGTCTCCGACATAGCCACTGACGTTGTAAAGATTAAAGAGACCTGCTGCAAGTCCTGATAATTTCTTTGCACTGACAATAGACACGACCAAAATGCCAATCGCATTGAGAATGGCTAGCCACTGGCCAATGGGGACTAGATAGGATAAACCTGGTAGGATGTTTCCGACCGCTAAGAGCATCAAGCCCAATAAAATCAAGACCCAGGCAAAGCCTGCATTGTAGGCTTCCGTATAGTCTTTCAGGCGAACGTTTTTCATTCCACCTAGGAAGAGACCGACCAAAACGGTGATGAAACCAAAGACAACCGATAGGATCAAGATAGTCATGGCATTGGTCGTCGTACTGATCAAAGCAAATGGCATCTCAAAGCCGAAGAAGGAACCATAGACGACTCCCCAAAGGGCTACCGAGATTCCTAAAAGGCAGAAAAAGCGAAGGTTTTTTGCTGCGCTCGGCTGAAGCTGGAAGGCCTTTAGAGCAAAGCCAGTTGCCAATGTCAACAAGAGACCATAGCCGATATCTGCTACCATCATGCCGAAGAAAACAAAGTAGAAGAGAGAGACGATTGGGGTCGGATCTTTCTCGTAATACTTGGGCAAAGCATACATCTCTGTCACTAACTCGAAGGGCTCCACCAAGGCATTGTTTTTCAGCTTGATGGGCACCTGGTCCCATTCTTCTTGAGCGACTTCTCGCGTCTGCAAGACGACTTGGTTCCCAAATTCCTTTTGAAGTTTGGCTTTTAAAGCATCGAGTTGAGCAGTTTCAATCCATCCCTCTAGGGCAACCAAATGGGCTGTACTGGCAAGAGAGCCTTTGGCCTCTTCCCTAGCTCCTAGACTCAAGACATAATCGAGTTGGTACTTGAGCTGGTTGAGGTCTTCCTTGGCTTGACTGAGCGTTTCCAACGTAGCTGCTTCGACAGCACCTTGTTCTTTGATCTCTCTCTTGAGTTGCTCCAAACGTTCTTTTGGTAGCGTTTCTCCTTGATAGTCAAACTCTTTGAAATGCGAACTGGTCAGCATATCTTGAAGGTCTGTTAAATCCCCAGACTTATACAAGACTACTACCCCATGCTCCGTTTCCGAGCTGAAGACCACATCAACTTCTACATCTGGATGAGCCAGTAAGGCTTGTCGCGCCTGATCCTGTTCACTATTCGGAATGGTACCGATTAAGCCACGAACATAACGGAAACGCTTGAGCTGGTCAGGTGTTGTCGTCAAGGTAGCCCATTTTTCTAAAGAGGCGATTTCCTCTTGGGCTTGCTGGATGCGATCCCGAGCCTTTGCTAAGACAGCCAATTGTTTTTGTACGGATTGTAAAAGACGTTGCTCATCACGGATGACCCCATGAGACTCTAAATCGTGAAAAGACAAGGACAAGGGAGCTTCTTTTAGTTTTTCTAATCCCTTCTTCTGGGGAATAAAAGGCTCCAGGGCCTGTATGGCCTTTTCTAACTGCTCTTCCCGACGTCTTAGTTCATCCATTCTTAGAGCTGATCCTTTGGACCCATCACTCGTCTGAAAAGCAACTTGCCAATCCTCTTGCTCGCTCAAATCATAAATTTGGACCGACTCCTCTGACTGGAGAGACAAGAGAAGCTCGTCCATTAGATTTGTGGGCAAGACCAGAGAAAGGTGTTGCATTGGACTAATTGCCATAGGTTGCTACCACCTTTTCTACAATTTCGTCTACCAAAGCTGCGCGCTTATCTGTCATAGCTTGCTGCACCTTTTCGTCATTGCGTTGACTGGTCACTGCCAGGTCTGCTTCCAAGCTAGCAATCGTCGCTTTCGAGGACTCTTCCCGCTCTGCGACTAGCTTAGCGGTCTCTTTGTCATAGGATGCTGCTACCTCCTGTAGGTGATCACCTAGCTGTTGGCGCAAATTTTGGACCTGATCCTCGTAACTTGCGACAACGGCTTCTGCCGCCATTTCAATCTCTTGCATCATTTCGAGAGTTGCGTTGGCCATCACTCCACCTCCTTACCTCTTCCTTTACGAGAAGGAACAAATTCTTGTGTAAATTATAACATATTTCATCAACTTTTTTCAGCATCTTTCCTTTGTTTCCAGAGGTTATTTTTATAACAAAATTGTTTCAAAAAAGATGTGGATTCTGTTCCTTCTTTCAGTCGTTCACTGGTCGTATTCCTTGTATATCACAGCTTTTTATGTTATACTGTGAAATATATTATAGGATTTTCTCCAGGTGTAACAACAGTTGAAAGGAGGACCGCTGTGAAACAAGATCATGATCTCAGAAGCATTATTAAGAGCCATCAAGAAGAAATGACGGAGCTAGAGTTAGACATTGCCCGCTATTTTTTATCTCCTGAAGCGCAGCAACACTCTCTTTCCTCGTCTAGAGTGACGGAACTTTTGCATGTATCAAAAGCTGCTTTGACCCGTTTTTCCCAAAAGTGTGGCTTCACAGGCTACCGTGAATTTATATATCACTTTAACGAAGAAACCAAATCTCAAAAGCAACAATCCCTGCACGACGAATTAACCCAAGATGTCTTGCGTCGCTACCAGCAGGTCCTTCAGGCTACAGAAACCCTAGCAAAAGATGACCAAATCAAAGAAGTCGCCAACTTAATCACTCAAGCAGATCGGGTCTACTTCTTTGGAAAAGGAAGCTCAGGGCTAGTCGCCTCCGAGATGAAACTTCGCTTCCTTCGACTGGGCGTTGTTTGCGAGGCCCTAACCGATCAAGACGGCTTTGCATGGACGACCAGTATCTTGGATAAATCCTGCCTGGTCATTGCCTTCTCTCTATCGGGAACTACCCGCTCGATTATCCACAGCCTTCTGGATGCTAAAGAAATGGGGGCAAAAACCGTTCTTCTTACTGCTCAACCAGACGCTATCAAAGATGACTTTACGGAAATTTTACCAGTTGCTCCCCTACCTGGAAGCACCTATATCGACCGTATTACGGCAACCCTTCCCTTCTTAACCACGATTGATTTAATCTATGCTCACTTTCTCGAAATGGATCGGGAACGTAAAGAAAGAATTTTCAATAGCTATTGGGAAAACAAAAAACTCAACGGCTACGATTCACGTAGACGCTAGTCTTCTGATTTATCACCAGGAGCTGAGAATTCTTTTCTCTGCAACATGGTTTTTCTTTTCAATAGAAAATACTTACTGCTTAGGTGAGCGTTTCAGATTGAAATAAAGTCTTCTAAAAAATTTTCCTTAGGTGAGTACGGACGTCAGCGAACTTCGAAGAAGTTCCATGACTTAGTTTTGGACCTAAGGTTCCAAAACTCCCGAGTTCCTGAAACACTTGTGTTTCAGGAACTTTTCTCACAGCGGAAAGTTTTTTCATCTTCTTAAATGACTATAAATATAAGTCATTTTTTGAAAATTATCTAGCCGTTTTATGTAAAACAATAGTTTGTCTACATTCAAAAAATGCTCACCTAAGTGGTGAGCATTTTTTTAATTCCGTCTGGCTTGTTGTTGTTTGAAATGGTAGTAAGCTCCTATCATCCCTGCCGTATTTTGATGATGCGCAAACTCCAATTGCGTCTTGTCCGCTAGGCTTGGAACGAGGGAGTCTTTGAGGGCAGCTGAAATTTTTGGTTTCAAAATGGCTTCCTGTCCCATGACTCCACCACCAAGAATGACTACTTGAGGATTGACAACATAACAGATATTGGCAAGCCCCTTGCCCAGGTAATCAACCATGCGATCAATTCCTGCCATACAGATGGTATTTCCTTGAGTCGCCTCCTTAAAAATGCGACGACCACTCCATTGTTCAACAGGATCCCCATGCTGCTTGGCAACATATTCAACCAAAGCCGTCGTCGAGGCCAAATCTTGGAAGGCCCCATCTTGAAGATGAAGGTAACCTACCTCGCAGGCAGAATTGCTAAAGCCATGGAAAATCTCCCCATTGATCAAGAGACAGCCACCAATGCCAGTACCGACCGTTAAACAGACGGCAACCTGAGCACCCTGACCATTCCCTGACATCACTTCTGCTAAACCAGCACAGTTGACATCATTTTCAATTTCGCAGGGGATTTGATAGGTCTCTTCAATTTCTTTTTTGAACTGAGTTCCTGCATAATTAGGAATCTGAGGGCCTGCATAAAAGATTTCCCCCTTATCGGGGTCAACCATGCCAGCTGACGAAATACAGACTCCAAGGATGGTATTTTCTTCGAGGTAAGATTCTACTAAAGCTTTGGTTTTCCCTAGAATCCCAGGGCCTCCTTTTTCAGCTTCTGTCGGCATTTCATGCGACTCAATCAAATTCTCTGCTTCATCAATCAGACCATATTTGATATTGGTCCCACCGATATCAATCGCTAGGTAATAGGCCATACACCTCTCCTTTCCGATTTACACTCTTTTTTAAAGGAAACGTTCCTTGACTTCACGGATTAAGCTAGCTGCTTTTTGAACCACTTCCTGGTCTCCTTCAGTTACTGGACTTAATGGACTCCGAACAGATCCCAGTTCTAGACCTTCATTGATCCGCAAGACTTCTTTAATGACACCATACATGTTTCCATGAGCAGACGTCAAGACTCCGATAATGCCATTGATGGCAAATTGCAAGGCACGCGCTGTTTCCAAGTCTTTCTCAGCAATCAGCTGATTGAGTTTCAAGAAGAGCTCCGGCATAGCACCATAGGTGCCCCCAATACCAGCTCCTGCTCCCATAAGACGGCCACCTAAGAATTGTTCATCTGGACCATTAAAGACGATATGGTCATCGCCTCCCAAAGAAGCAAAGGTCTGGATATCCTGAACAGGCATAGAGGAATTCTTCACCCCAATCACCCGTGGATTTTTCAACATTTCTGTATACAGACTCGGTGTCAGAGCTGCCCCTGCTAATTGCGGGATGTTGTAGATGACAAAGTCTGTGTTTGGTGCTGCTGCGCTGATTTCATTCCAGTAGTGGGCCACGCTGTATTCTGGCAAGCGGAAATAAATTGGCGGAATGGCCGCAATGGCATCTACTCCTAGCTCTTCTGCATGTCGTGCCAATTCCACGCTGTCCTTGGTATTGTTGCAAGCCACGTGAGCGATGATGGTCAATTTTCCTTTAGCCACTGCCATGACTTCTTCTAAGACCAGCTTGCGATCGGCTACGCTCTGGTAGATACATTCTCCGGAAGATCCGTTGACATACAAGCCCTGCACACCTTTCGCGATAAAATATTCTACCAGCACACGTACCCGCTCCGGGCTAATTTCTCCTTGGTCATCATAGCAGGCATAAAAAGCCGGGATGACTCCTTCATATTTTTTTAAATCTGACATTCTTTTCTCCTTTTGTCGTATCAGTAATGTTATTAACCCATGATCTCTGATAATTTAACCTTTCGGTCCTCATTAATGGAACGAGTACAAGCATCAGCAGACGCAATTGCTTCTAGCGCTGCTTCTCCGGTTAATAGTTTTTCAAATTCTTTTGATACAGGAGCACCATTCATTATGTCATGAAGATATTTCATTTCTTTATCAATAACAGATGAAAGCCACAATGGAGTTCGTTTCCCTGGTTTACCATAGGCAATGGCACCATCCATCTCAGTGCTATGGTAAATTCTTGTACGGTCATCATCCTCTTCCTGAGATTCATGAATTAAGAAATAAGTTTCTTTTCCGTCTACTTTTAGAGTACCTTTACAATTAAATAGATCTAATTTTATAGCACCCTTTGTTCCCTGGATCAAGACATAGTGTTCTCCCCAACGATAGGCAGAGCCCCATTCAAGCAAGGCAAATCGCTTACCAGGGAATTCCATATTAACAAAAATCATGTCATCTTCATCACCAAAGTTTTCTCCTTGGTGAGCTACATTTCCACCTGTCATCGTAACTGTTTCTGGAATACCTCCCATTAAAAATTGAACGCAATCCAACTCATGGATATGGTGGTAAAGATGGCCTCCTGATTTTTCACGAATTTTTTTCCATGAAATGGATGGTTGTTGTTCTTCCCAGCCATTTCTAGCTGTATGACAGTACAAAACGTCCCCAATAACACCTTGATTGATCAATTCCTTAGCATGATGGACACCATTAAAGAAATTCATAATGTGACCAGCCATGAAAATCACACCATTTTCTTTACATGTTTTTACCATCTCTTTACAATCTTCATATGATAAAGCAATCGGTTTTTCACAAAATACATTTTTTCCATTCTGAGCAGCTTTAATAACAGGTTCTTTATGCAGATTATTAGGAGAGGCAACGATCACACAGTCTACATCATCACTTTGAACCAATTCATCCAGTGACGAAGCCACTCGTGCTCCTAATTCTTCTGCTACAGCTTCTGCATTTTCTGGATCATACACAACTGTAATTACTGCACCGTCATTTTCTTTCATATATCTTGCTAATTCAGCACCAAAGTATCCTGTGCCAACAACACCATAATTTACAACCATTGTTTTTCTCCTGTTTCTATTTTTACTATTTTACGGATCCTTCAGAAAGACCACTTGCAATTTTATTTTGGATAATTGAGAAGAAGATGATTGAAGGCAGTACCACAATTACAGAGGCTGCCATCATATCTCCCCAATCTAGAATCTCCGAACCGTTTAATGAACGCAAAGCCACCGCAACCGTCATCTTACTTGTATCATTGATCAAGATCAATGCATAAAGAAATTCATTCCAAGCATTGATAAAGGTATAGATGGCTGTGGCCACAATCCCTGGTGCAACAATTGGTAACACCACTTTATAAAAGGTAACAAATTTATTTGCGCCATCTATTTTCGCTGCTTCCTCGATTCCAATTGGAACTGTTTGGAAGAACCCTACTAACAACCACACTGCATAAGGGACACTAAACGAAAGATAAACAATCATTAAACCAATTAAACTATTGGTTAATCCAACTTTTGCAACGGCAATAGAATAAGGAATTGCCAACAAGATCGGAGGGAAGATATAGGTAATTACTAGCAACCGAGACATGATCGCCCCTAATTTTGGAAAGAAGCGAACAATCCCGTAAGCAGCCATTGCAGAAATGATAATAGCGATGACAGTTGTCGTTAATGCGATTAATAAGCTATTTTTTATATTATCTATAAAATGTAGGTCATTAATAACATGCGTAAAATAATCGAGAGTAAACTGTTTAGGCCAAAATCTTGTTGGGAACTGGGTTAATTCACCTTTTCCTTTTACAGAAGATAAAAGGATCCAAATTAAAGGAAAAATTGCGATAATAGTTGAAATAACTAAAACAACATGTGAGCCAATATCAAGGAGTACATTTGTTCTTCTCTTCATCATTTTCTACCCTCCTTCTCCCATTTACTAATTACTCCAAAGTAAATGAAACATACTGCCAACAAGAAAATAAATAGCAAGACTGTTACCGCTGAGGCACGCCCAAGAAGTTTTGTTCCCCAACCGAGATTATATGCGAATATTGGCAATGTTGTTGTTGCGTTTGAAGGGCCACCACCGGTAATCAGATAAATAATATCAAAGTTATTAAAGATCCATACTGTTCTCAGTACAACAAGTAATCCGACTACTACTTTAATGTGAGGTAAAATAACAAATCTAAAAACTTGCCAACTGGAAGCTCCATCAATCCTAGCGGCTTCAAACTGTTCCTCTGGAACCGTTTGTAAGGCAGATAGAACATTGACCATGATCATAGGGGCACCGAACCAAATATTAATAAATACTAAACAGATAAAGGCCCAGGTACTTTCTGTCAAAAATCCAGGTACATGATTCATCAGTCCTAATTTCACAATCAAGTTAGGTAGATAACCATATACCCCGTTTAAAATCCATTGCCAAGAAAAGGCAATGACAATTGTTGGGAATGCCCAAGGAACAATCAATAATGTCCTATATAGCTTCTTAAAACGTCTAACTCTATGCAATGCAAGTGCTAACACAAAACCAACAAGCACTTGCCCCAAAAGAGAAAAGACTGTCCATTTAAGGGAATTAAAAAAAGCATTGTAGAAATTAGGATCCGATAAAACTGCTTTATAATTTGCTAATCCTACAAATTTATACCGTGGCATGATCAAATGTTTGTTTGTAAAGCTAAAATAGATGCTGGAGAAAAATGGGTAAACAAATAATAGTCCAACAATAATAATAGCAGGTAACACAAACACCCATCGAGTCAAATTTCTATTTTTGACCATATGCTTATTCCTCTCTAAAAACAGAGGCCACATTATTGTAGCCTCTGCTATTATTATTTAACATCAACTGCTACAGTTTCGAATAAATCGTTCAATTGTTTTTCTGCATCCTTGGCAGCCTCCATTGGATCTTTACCATTTGTAATAATATCTTGGAACATTTGTTCAATGATATGTTGGTTAGTTAACATTCCAGCTTGAACACTTGGACCATTTTCATATCCAATAGCTGTACCTTTTTCTGCTGCTTTTGTAATAACTTCTTCTGCATGTTGGAATTTCTTGCGGATGTCATTATCTTTATAGGAAGGAACATCACTAATTCCTTTGATGGCAGGCAACATTCCAACAGGAGTTGAATCTAAGAAATTAATGTAATCTTCCTTTTCATACAAAGATTCTAAGAATGCCTTCGCTACTTCTGGATGTTTGGAATTCTTCCAAACTACCAATGGAATATTAGAAGTTTCAATACCATAATCTTTATCTGATTCTTTCACCTTTGGAATAGGGTAGGCATCAATTGCATCAATCAATTGAGGGCTATTTGCTTGGATACCACCGACATGGAATCCTGAGTTAAAGTCAAATGCTGTCTTTCCTTGATAAAACAAAGTGGCTTGTTGCAAGACATTAAAGTTAAGTGAATCTTTTGGAGAAAATTCCTTGTACATCTTCACCCAATATTTAATTCCATCTTGAGCCAGTTTGCTTGTCAAGTCAGCTTTCATATCTTTTGTCAAAAGACTTCCACCACCACTTCGTACATAGAAATTCAAGAAGCGTGTCCCCATCATATCATTTGTCCCGAAAGGTACAGACACTCCATAAACTCCATTTTCTTTTAATTTTTTGGAAGCCTCATACAATTGATCCCATGTTTTTGGAACTTCAATATTATATTGTTTCAATAAATCGGTGCGAACCCACATTACTTGAGCATGTGAGTACAAAGGAATGGAATAAAAATTGCCATCAACCTTCGCTTCATCTAATGCTGTTTTATTAAATTTATCTTCTCCTATTTTTTTAACGGTATCATTCAATGGAACCAAAGCATCTGAATTGACCATTTCCATGACCTGATTCGGCAATGCAGTGCTAATATCCGGAACATTCCCATTCGCTAACCCTGTCGTCCATTTTGTATAAAAGTCATTCCACGAGAAGGTTTCAATTTTAATTTTAACCTTTGGATGTTTCTTCATAAATTCATCAGCTGATTTTTGAATACTTTCCAAGCGCGGTCCTTGTGTAAAGGAATGCCAAATTACAATTTCTCCAGATAATTCTCCAGATTTATTACTTCCTTCTGCAGTATCTTTCGAAGATGAACATGCAGTGACAAACAATGCGAATAACGCGAGAACCAAAGCGAAAAGAATTTTCTTACTATTTTTCATTGTTTTCCTCTTTCTATTTTAAATACAAAATATGTAATCAGTGCTTTGAAGCCGTAACTTCTCCGAAAAACTAACTATATCGCTTATCTCCTCCATTTTCTATTTGACATATCTAATCAATCGCAATTTTGAATAGATACTTTCTGACTATTTCTTCCTGACCTGAATAGCCATTTGGTTGGTGAGGTTCACCAGGGAAGAAGACTGCAAAATTATGATAGCCCAAATGAAGTGGATAGAATTTTTCACAATGAACAAAGCCAATATCACTTGCTTCATCAAATGGAATAGCTTCATCTAGGATACGGGAACCGTAGCTAGAAAATTCATGTCCTTCAACTAATAAATGAAGGTCGGCATAACGGCGATGATGTTCAAAGCGATCATTTTCATCTTTGTTAAGGGTGTTTTCTTGGACAACGAGAAAGACCTTGTCACCGTCGATATCATATCTCCCTAGCTCAAAAGAATCTTTCCGGTGTTCATAGAGAAAATCAATCGCTTGATCCAGATTAGGATGAATCCCTTTGTACAATTTTATGTTTATTAAATCATCAAATATCATCTATTTCTCCTTTTACACTAGATTTATGTTGCAGAAAGTTAAGCAAATATGACTTCCTTCTTGAAATCTTCATCGTTATCCTTCACTGAAACATTCTCATTAAATGAATTCGACTAGTCTCTATTGGGCCTCCTCCTCCTTCAATCTTCTGTTTTGTTTTCTCAATTTAAGGCTGCGACAAAGCGCTCAGTGATCTCTTTTGGTCGGGTAATAGCGCCACCTACGACGATACCGCGCACCCCGAGATCATGGATTTTCTTAGCCTGATCAGGATAGTGGATCTTACCTTCTGCGATGACATCCACTCCTGATTGGCAGAGGCTATGGATCAGTTCAAAATCGGGTCCATCGACCTTTGGACTGTAGTCTGTATATCCAGATAAGGTCGTTCCGACAAAGTCTACTCCCGCTTCAACAGCCGTCAATCCTTCTTCCAAGGTCGAGATATCGGCCATCAAGAGCTGATCGGGATATTTTTCTTTGACTCGATGGATAAAGTCACTAATCGAAAGACCATCATGACGGGGACGTTTGGTACAATCCAGAGCAATAACCGCGATATCTAATACGGCCAACTCATCGACTTCTTTCATGGTAGCCGTGATAAAGGGTTCTTCCGGTGGGTAGTCACGCTTGATAATCCCAATGATCGGTAACTTGGTCACTTCCTTGATTTCCTTGATATCCCGGACACTATTGGCTCGGATCCCGACAGCTCCACCCTGCTCAGCCGCTCTAACTAAGAGAGGAATGACTCCTCCTGTTTCTGTATAAAGCGGTTCGTGAGGGAGGGCCTGACAAGAAACAATGATGCCATCTTTGATTTGTTCAATCAGTTCATCTTTTGTAATCTTTGACATAACTCCTTCTCCTTTGATACTAAGGCAACTCGAGTACTTGTAAATTGATTATAATCTATTTTTAAAGCGCTTACAATATTATTCTTGCAATTGGATTATAGTTTCACATTTTGGGAAAAATAAAAAGATCTCTAAAACTAGTTTCAGAGATGCAAACATTCTAAAACTTTTTAAGAAATTTTATCCATTTCCAGATTTTTATACGAATAGTATAAGTGACCAAACAAAAAGAAAGGAGGACAACAGATGTACTATACTCCCATTATCATCCCATGGTTTTTGTATTACTTCTTCCGTAAATAAATAAGGAAAGGGAATACCGAACATGAAAAAGAATACACAATTTTTTATTCTATTACTATTCTTATCACTGATCATCCTGTAAGGAAATATCATGAAAACAAGGAAAAATAAAAAATGGCACTCATCATACTCGCTAGCATTCTAGCACCCGTTTTGATGTATGGCATCTATCAAGTAGGCTACGAGCTAGGAAAACACTAGCCAATGTGCTCTAACAGAAAGGAAATATCATGAAAACAATTGATAAAAAGTTTTCAAAACTAAACGACGCTGAACTAGAAGAATGTACTGGAGGTTTCCTCCCTTTCATCTTGATTCCTCTTGGACTTTTGGCTTTAAGTAGTTGCCAAAGAAAGTAATAACAGACAATACATTAGAAAAGGAGATAGTTTATGACACAAACAAATCAACTGATTGACAATCAATTCGCTACTCTGACGGATGAAGAGTTAACTCATGTCAACGGCGGGGTGGCTCCCTTCATCGTCTACGGAGGATGCATCATCACCGGTCTAGCCCTAGGTTGGCTTTTGGGATAAGGATTATGAAACAACATGTACACACCATTCTATTTGCGATCATCATCACTTTAACGATTTTGCACGATGCACATCTGATTGCATTTCAACCGCAGATTAATTTAGCCATTGCAGCTACAATCTATTTGGCAGTCGATACTGCCCTAAAACAAGTAAAACATAAAAAGGAAAACTAAATGACAACAGAATTCACACAAAACTTTGTAACCTTGACGGAAGATGAACTGGTTGATGTTGGTGGTGGAGCAGTAATTTCAGCAACAATCTGCGTCTCACTATTCGCTCTATCCTATACAATTGGCAAAGATATCAAAAAGAAATTCTTCTAAAAGGAGGCATTTCTATGATTTCTCTGCCCTTTATCACCCTCATCCTTTTGACAGGATACTGCATTCTTGATAAAAAAGCACCCAAACAGGTAGAAGGGTACTTTCCTAAATTTGCTATTGCCTTCATGGTCACTTTCACCATTCTCAACGAGGCAATTGATTTACTCTACACGATCTTACATTAAGGAGGACACCTATGGATACAAGCATTCATTATACTTGCCTAACGGAAGCTGAACTGGCCACCATTGATGGAGGAGCCTCCGTCTTTGACTCGGCAAAATTCATCGTTCAAACATGGAATATTTTATACAATTCTGGACGTGATTTTGGCCGTAGTATCATCAATGGCATCATGCACTAGAAAGGAGCAAGCATGAAACTCGAAGAAACACGTTTTAGAAGCTTGTCCGAGCAGGAACTCAGCCATGTAGATGGTGGATCCGTCTGGATCACTGTCGGACTGATCGCAACTCCCCTACTCATGGGAACCTTCGCTGGTGCCTTTGACGAATACGCTCGCAAACGAGGCAAACAGTAACACTTCTTTATCATCTCACTAAACAGTACAAAAAATCCCAGCTTTTAAAAAAGCTAGGATTTTTTCGTTTGAACGAAGCAAGCCCTTTTTCTATTCTCCCTCTTCATCATCGAGGAGAGAGATCCCAAATAAATGTCTTCTAGAACTTTCGTGCACTAGGCCGTTTTTTGAATCGGTTTTTCCTTTACGACAAACACAAAGCCAATAGAGCCGACGAATGCCCCAAGCAAGATCCAATAAACTATATCCGTTGAAGTGAACGGACCTTCTAAGAGACCAGCCAATAAAAAGAGATCAATATACAGTCTGGTGTCACGATAAAAGTCCCAATTGAAATGGTAGCTACCTACTGGATGCTGGCGAATGGACACCTGCGGTTGAAAGACCTGAAGAAGAATCAAAATCCCTACAAAAGCAAGATAAGCAAGGCTAACAACCGAAATCGGATCCTGTGTCATCATAGCTACAGCCACTAAAAGTAAGACCAAGAGCCAGAAATGAAAGTCCAACCAGAACTCACGATGATAATGGAACATTTTCATAAGATCACACCTTTCTATTTATGTTATATTTCTAATCATATTATAGTACGTTTTATTAGGAGTAGCAAGTAAATAGATGTGACAAGAACAACTACTACATCTGTTAAAAAGGACAGGAACATGAAACTGTTCCTGTCCTTTTTGTTTCAGCATCAAACGATTGAGCCTTCTTAGCTGAGGTCGTTATCAATAATGACTTTCAAGGCATTGTTTTCGCCAGCATGTTTGAAGATTTCATATGCCTTTTCTGCTTCTGACAGTTTGAAATGATGGGTCACCAACTTCGTCGCATCAATCTTACCAGATTTCAAGACGTTAAGAAGCATTTCAGTTGTATTGGCATTGACCAAACCAGTATTGAGCGTGATGTTCTTGATCCAAAGGTCATCAAGATTGAAGCTAACTGGCTTCCCATGCACTC
>NZ_CAJPOU010000006.1 GCF_905372335.1 Streptococcus sp. A12 | reverse complement strand
GTACGGACTACGTGGTAATCGGTCACTCAGAACGTCGTGACTACTTCCACGAAACAGACGAAGACATCAACAAAAAAGCAAAAGCTATCTTTGCTAATGGTTTGCTTCCAATCATCTGTTGTGGTGAAAGTCTTGAAACTTACGAAGCAGGTAAAGCGGCTGAATTCGTAGGTGCTCAAGTATCTGCTGCTTTGGCTGGTTTGACTTCTGATCAAGTTGCTGCATCAGTTATCGCTTACGAGCCAATCTGGGCGATCGGTACTGGTAAATCAGCTTCACAAGACGACGCACAAAAAATGTGTAAAGTTGTTCGTGACGTTGTAGCTGCTGACTTCGGTCAAGAAGTAGCTGACAAAGTACGTGTTCAATACGGTGGTTCAGTGAAACCTGAAAACGTTGCTGAATACATGGCTTGTCCAGACGTTGATGGAGCTCTTGTTGGTGGTGCATCACTTGATCCAGAAAGCTTCTTGGCATTGTTGAACTTCGTAAACTAATCGAACAAGAAAAAGAGAGTGGGACAGAAATCGGTAATTCGTTAGAATTCGATTTCGTCGTCCCACCTCCGCACAGTTGAGTAGGGCTGTAAAAGCTGATGAAATCAGCGTAGTAGAGCCCACTCAACCACTGCGTCTTGCTCGACAATCCAAAAACAATTGAGAGGCTAGGACTTTTGTCCCAGCCTCTTTTCTTGTCTTAAAAAACCAGCTAGAAGGCTGGTTTTGTTTTTTATGAGCGTCCTAAGATTCGTTTGATCAAGGACAAGGCTTTGAATTTCAGAGGATTTGGGTAATAACGGAAGGTTCCCATCTTACGAACGATATAGCCGTTGAAGTTCTGCTTGAAACGAAGAACGCCGTCTGAGCCGTCGAAGACCCCTTGAATACCAAGGAAATTGTATAAGGTGATTCCTTTTTCTAATGCACGCTTCATGGCATGGTATTGAATCAGGAAGGCTGCAGAAAATTTTTGGTATTTGGTATACGAACCACCAAACAAATAGGTCACTTCTGATGGATTATAGATGATCAGGGCACAGGCCAAGGGCACTGTTTCAGCTGTTTCGTTAGCCAAGGTTTCCCGGACAATTGTCTTTTGTTTCTCTAATTTTTGCAGCTGTTGCTCATATTGTTTGGATGAAGGATTGAGCAAGGAAATCTTCTGGTCTAAATAAGCGAGTGCATCAGCTGTATTGATTTCAGCAATGAGAAATTCTGCCTTGTCTCCAAAGGTATCATAGAGATCGTAGTAGTAGTCCAGGCTCTTGTCTTCAAAGCCTTGACGTTTTCCAGTTTCCTCAATAATTTGTTTAAACTGAGGGATTTCCTCTCTCCTAATATTTCGAATGGAAATATCATAGTTGAGAGCAGTCGTAATATTCCGACTACAGTTCTTGTTGAAGGATTTTAGGAGAGATTTGGCATCAAAATCGGTGAGGTCCTTCAGATAATGCCAAACAGGCTCTCCTCCAGGATAGCCCACTTGTAAGCCATCAAATTGATAGCCAAGATCCAGTAATGATTGGAGAAGCTGTTTTTGCTCTTCTTTAGTCGGATTGCCATTGCTATCGAAAACTTGATAGTGGCCATAGGGTTTTAAAATGAATTCGATGCCACCATTTTCTTTTACATAAGCCTGTACTGCTTTGTAAAAATCTGGTAGGTAGCGAGTATCCGTAACGATTGGCCCGCTATTGATTTCGTAATGCAGGCCTCCCGTCATAGGTAGGCTGTATAAAATGGCAGAGATAGCTAATGTTCCTTGCTCTTCCCATCCAATATAATGAATAGTTGCGCCTCTTTTATGAAGCAAATCAGCCATTTCAATACTCTGTAAAAAAGAGTGATTGGAAGTAGTAAGAGAGTGTTGGTAAAAATCTTCCCTACTAATAATCTTGAATGTCATGGGTCACCTTACTGTTTATTTCTTAGTTTTTTTCGTAATTGATAGGCCTTGTTAACAAGGGGATATAGCATGCTAGTTGGGAGGTTGAATTCGCCAACAAATTCTTCTATCATTGGATTAAATTTTGACTTGAAGTGGTAGAGTCCCCCATCTAACTGGTTCTCAACTCCTCCCATATTTTGCCAAGTAGCTCCACGGTCAAAGGCATGCTGGGCTGTTTCATACCAAGTCAAAATAGCTGGTTGATAGCGGCGGAAGTTCTCATCCATTCCTGCATAGACATTCTCTGAAGTGCCTCCAAATTCAAGAGTTAAGGTTCCAGAAAGAGAAACAATCTCTTGGCCTGCTTTTAGCTCTTGAAGGAGAAATTGGATTTCTTCTTCCAAGCGTTCTTTTTCTTGACGGTTATTATCGATCTTGCCTGGTTTTGTTTTTTCGTTAAAACGACTAGCTTCGGCTTGATTTTTTTCAAGCTGTTCTTTGAGTGAAGCAAGACGTTGAGCTAAGTTAATTCTTGAGAGAGTGATATAAGATTGTCCTGCATAGGTTGTTAGCAGTTTCTCATAATAGTCTCTTCCACGAAGATGGATGCCTTTTCGTGCTTCTGTCTTTTTCATCAGAGCTGCAAATTCGTCTAAGAGTTCAGTGCCTCCAAAGATGACTTCAACTCCTTTATTTCGAGCAGTCCGAATGGCTTGCTTGGTGGATTTGGACAGTTGGTCCTCAGTGAAGTATTCCTTATAGATATTGGCCTGGAAACGTGGTTGAATGGTTTCTCCCATGTCTTCTGTCCGTCCAACCCATTCGGCTCCACATTCTTTTAAGGATTGGATAATCGCTAAAGTAGCCTCTTGATCTTTTACTTCTTGGCCGATTAATCCTTTTCTTAGGAAAAGAGAGGGATCAAACTTGGCGAAGACAGCACGCTTGCTTTTAGCATATGTTTTGATGGATTGGAGCATGAAGGCTACTAATTCGCTGTTTTGGTAATCCATAATAGGTCCACGTGGGATATAGAGCATGGTAAAACCAAGTGGAAGTGGCTGGATTAAAATACTTGCGACAGCGACTAGTTTGTGATCTTGGTAAACGCCAAGGCGCTCATTGCCCCAGTTGTCTTTGATCTTTGCCCAATCGGAGCTCTGAAGCAAATTGGTTTGGGGGCTAGTTTTAACGAATTCATCATGTTCCTCGGCAGTAATGCCGATTTTGTAAGTATACATTAATGGAGTACCCACTTTCTAAGGGCGTAAGCAACACCCGACTCATCGTTGGATCGCGTAACAACTTTCGCAATCTTTTTTAATTCAGGACTAGCATTGTCCATCGCGACTGGGAGACCAGCAACCTCTAGCATGGCCTGATCGTTTTCTTGATCGCCGACCGCCATCACCTGGTCTGGACTTAGGTTTAACTTGGACGCTAAGTGTAAGAGGGCCTGACCCTTATCAACTGTTTTAGGCAAAATCTCAAGGTAAAAAGGTGCAGAACGAACAATCGTAAAACGGTCGTAAAAACTATCTGGAATAGAGGAGATGATTCTTTCTAAGACTTCCGGTTCATCGACATACATACATTTGAGCACTGTATGATGCTCCATTTCTTTAGGAGTGCGGTAGAAAAGATCCGAGTGGACCAGTTTGGCTTCATGGACAGTGTAGGTACCAATGTTACGATTAGCTGTATAAATGCCAGACTTGGTACTAGCGTGCATAGGAACCGCTAATTTGCGAGCTAGCGCTTCAATATCTAAATAGTCATTGTAGGAGAGGTGTTCTTCATAGAGCGTTTCGCCAGTATGGGCGTCTTGAATCAGTCCTCCATTGAAGGTGATGACCAGGTCACCTGGTTGATCCAAATGAAGTTCTTCTAACAATCGAAGGACACCAGAACGAGGACGACCAGTTGCTAAGACAACATGGACCCCTTGAGCTTTGGCATCTTGGATGGCTTGAAAAACTTCGGGGGTTATTTGGCCGTCAGATGTTAAAAGAGTCCCATCGATATCAAGTGCAACAAGTTTAATGTTCATCTTTTTCTCCTGTGAAGGTATCGTTAACAATATAGGACTGGAATAATTGTAGTTGAGGTGTAAATAAGCTATTTTCAAGCAACATTTCTTTTGGGAAATAGAAGCGGTTATCCCCTTGTCTGCTACCGGCTAAGGAAGCAACGATAGGAGAGAGAAGGGATAGTTCAGCTAAATTTCCATCCTTCTGAATGATCTCAATTTGAGTACGAGGTTTTTCTGAATCTGGTCGGTAAACGTCGTAAGGAAGGTCAAAGTTTCGATGAATAGCCGTATAATAGGTTGGATCAAAACCGACCTCTTGAATCAGTTGTTTGAGAGCAGCTAATTGTTCTTCATCCTTATCTTGAAAGAGAATGGATTTGAAAACCTTGCGATTGATAAAACGTTGGGCCAAATCAGAGAGTACGGAGTCAGGACTCTCCATCCAAGATTGAAAGTAGGTATTCATAACGCCGTCGTCCAAAGCCAAGTAATCGGCCAGGCTAACTTGATGCTCAAAAAAAGGAATCAGTCGAGGAGAAGTCGCTTGAAAGAACTCTTTATGCGCAAGGTAGAGATGACGTGCCCGCTTGAGCAGGTTCTGCAATAGGACTTCCATTGCTCTGGTGGCTGGATGAAAGTAGACCTGCATATACATTTGATAGCGAGAAACAACATAATCTTCAACCGCATGCATCCCATTGACCTGAAAAGCAATTCCGTTTTCTACTGGGCGAATGACACGCAATATACGAGTTAAATCGAAATTTCCGTAAGAAGCCCCAGTGAAGTAGGCGTCTCTTAGAAGGTAATCCATGCGATCGACATCAATCTGACTAGAGATTAACTGCACTACCTGTTTATTAGGGTAGGTGTGGTCGATAACACTGGCTACCTTTTGAGGAAAATCAGGTGCTACTTGAATTAATATCTGGTAGATTTCTGTTTCAGGACAGGTAATAATTTCCTGGGTCATTTTTTCATGATCTGTATCAAATAGCCCTTCAAAGGTATGCGAATAAGCACCGTGTCCGATATCATGGAGCAAGGCGGCAACCATGGTGAGAAGGGATTCGCTTGAGTCCCATTGGTCGGTGTATTTCTCATCAAAGATTGATAGGATGCGCCGAGCAATTTCATAGGCTCCTAGACAGTGCGAAAAACGACTATGCTCGCCCCCATGAAAGGTAAACCCAGAGGTTCCTAACTGTTTGATGCGACGTAGTCGTTGAAATTCTTTTGTATTAATGAGCTTGTAAATGACTGGGTGATCCACGTGAATATAGTTGTGCACAGGATCCCGAAATACTTTTTCATTCATGCCTCTATTATAGCAGAAAACGGCCTAAATTGGTATCGAGAGATGGTTGCAATAGCAAAAAGAAAGAAGTTTTTGGTAAAATAAAGGAAAGAGGGAAAGGATGGGAACTTTTGAAGATTAGAATACAAAATCAGATTCAATTTGATGATCAAGTGGAAGTGATGGACCAATATTACGAAGGGGAATGGAAGGAAAAAGGCGGCTATTACTATCTGCTTTACGTAAACGAAGAAGGAGAAAAAGTCGCTTTGAAATTTCATGATCAAGAATTGACCATGACTCGCTTTTCAACGCCAAAATCCATCATGAAATTTATAGCTTCAGAGAAAGGTCATGCGCTCATTCCAACTCCCCTAGGCATGCAGCAGTTTGTGATTGATACTCAGGAATATAGATTGGAGCAAAATAAGCTTGGTTTGTCTTATCAGTTGTTAACGGCAGACGGAAGTCAACAGTTTGCTACCTATCGCTTAGAATTGACATGGGAAGACTAGTTTATCAGTAGTTTTTCTTGATTTTTTTACGAGTTGTGGTATAATGAAACCACTCAAGGGAGTAGCTGGCGGATTTCCCGCGATAGTGTCGTCATTCCGAATTATTTCCGGCACTATATTAAACAGCGAGACTTGTTTTTTTAAAAAACAGGTCTCTTTTTTTGTAAAAAGAGGCCAAAAAGGAGGAGACTGTTTTGTCAAAAGAACAAAATAAAGATTTGTTTTACACGCAATCTTCTGAGGAAGTCCTAAAGAACTTGGACTCATCTGTCGAAGGTTTGTCAACCGCCCAGGCTCAAGAACGCTTAGCGACTTATGGTCGTAATGAGTTGGAAGAGGGCGAAAAACGTAGCCTACTAGCTAAATTCCTTGATCAATTTAAGGATTTGATGATTATCATCTTGCTTGCGGCAGCGGCACTTTCTGTGATTACAGAAGGAATGGACGGTCTAACGGATGCCATTATCATCTTGGCCGTTGTTGTCTTGAATGCTGCCTTTGGTGTTTACCAAGAAGGGCAAGCTGAAGCAGCCATTGAAGCGCTGAAAAATATGTCTAGCCCGATGGCCCGTGTTCGTCGTGACGGTCATGTCATTGAGATTGACTCAAAAGAATTGGTGCCTGGGGACATCGTCTTGCTAGAAGCAGGGGATGTCGTGCCTGCTGATATGCGCTTGTTTGAAGCAGCTTCCCTTAAAATCGAAGAAGCAGCTCTTACAGGGGAATCTGTCCCAGTTGAAAAAGATGTGACTGGACTTGTTGAAGCAGATGCTGGAATCGGGGACCGCGTTAATATGGGTTACCAAAACTCAAACGTAACTTACGGTCGTGGTATTGGTGTCGTGACCAACACTGGTATGTATACAGAAGTTGGTAAGATTGCAGATATGTTGGCTAATGCCGATGAGACTGAAACACCATTGAAGCAAAGCTTGGAACAATTATCTAAAGCCTTGACTTACTTAATCGTTGTAATTGCGGTCATTACTTTCTTAGTTGGTGTCTTCGTTCGTGGAGAGCATCCATTAGAAGGCTTGATGGTTGCGGTAGCCCTTGCGGTGGCGGCGATTCCAGAAGGACTTCCTGCCATTGTAACTATCGTTCTATCTTTAGGAACAACTACTCTTGCTAAACGCAATTCAATCGTTCGTAAATTACCAGCGGTTGAAACTCTTGGTTCAACAGAAATCATCGCATCTGATAAAACAGGTACTTTGACCATGAACCAAATGACGGTTGAAAAAGTCTATACCAACGGTCAATTGCAAAGTTCGGCAGCTGAAATTGCTGCTAGCAACAATACCCTTCGTATCATGAACTTTGCCAATGATACCAAGGTGGACCCATCTGGCAAATTGATTGGGGATCCAACTGAGACAGCTCTTGTACAGTTTGGCTTGGACCACAATTTTGACGTTCGTGAAGTCTTGAAGGATGAGCCTCGTGTGGCTGAATTGCCATTTGACTCTGATCGTAAACTCATGTCTACCATCCACAAGGAAGCAGATGGTTCTTACTTTATCGCTGTGAAGGGTGCCCCTGACCAATTGCTCAAGCGTGTGACACGTATTGAAGTCAATGGAGAAGTTCGCCCTATCACAGAAGAAGACAAGAAAGCTATCCTTGCAATCAACAAAGACTTGGCCAAACAAGCCCTTCGTGTCTTGATGATGGCTTATAAGACAAGCAAGGAAATCCCAACCTTGGAATCTGAAATTGTTGAATCTGACCTCATCTTCTCAGGTTTGGTCGGCATGATTGACCCTGAGCGTCCAGAAGCTGCAGAAGCTGTACGTGTCGCTAAAGAAGCAGGTATCCGTCCAATCATGATTACGGGTGACCACCAAGATACAGCAGAAGCTATTGCCAAACGTCTTGGAATCATCGATCCAAATGATACAGAAGACCATGTCTTCACGGGTGCTGAGTTGAATGAACTCACTGATGAAGAATTCCAAAAAGTCTTCAAGCAATACTCTGTATACGCACGTGTATCACCTGAACACAAGGTTCGGATCGTGAAAGCATGGCAAAATGAAGGTAAAGTTGTTGCCATGACTGGTGACGGGGTTAACGATGCTCCATCGCTTAAAACAGCTGATATCGGTATCGGTATGGGGATTACAGGTACAGAGGTTTCTAAGGGTGCTTCTGACATGGTCCTTGCCGATGATAACTTCGCCACTATTATCGTAGCGGTAGAAGAAGGACGTAAGGTCTTCTCCAATATCCAAAAATCTATCCAATACCTCTTGTCTGCCAATATGGCTGAAGTATTCACCATCTTCTTTGCAACCCTCTTTGGTTGGGATGTGTTGCAACCAGTACATCTTCTCTGGATCAACTTGGTAACCGATACGCTTCCAGCCATCGCTCTTGGTGTGGAACCAGCTGAGCCAGGTGTCATGACCCACAAACCTCGTGGACGTAAGTCTAACTTCTTTGACGGTGGGGTCTTCGGAGCGATCCTCTATCAAGGAATCTTCCAAACTATGCTGGTTCTTGGTGTTTACGGTTGGGCTTTGATTTTTCCTGAACACTCTACCCGAGCAGAAATCCATGCAGATGCTTTGACCATGGCCTTTGCGACTCTTGGATTGATCCAATTACTCCATGCCTTTAACGTCAAGTCTGTTTACCAATCTATCTTTAAAGTGGGACTCTTCAAGAACAAGACCTTGAACTGGTCCATCCCAGTTGCCTTTATTCTCTTAATGGCGACGATTATGGTACCTGGATTCAATAAACTCTTCCACGTGTCTCATTTGAGCTTGACGCAATGGTTAGTTGTTGCTGTAGGTGCCCTTATGATTGTTGTTTTGGTTGAGATTGTCAAAGCCGTTCAACGTGCACTTGGTAAGGATAAAAACGCCATTTAAACGCGTATCAAAAGTCATCTTCGGATGGCTTTTTTGTGTGCAGAGATGTCTGGGCATATTTCTTGAGGCAAGACTGGATTTTTGATAAACTAGACAACAGTTTGAAGAAAGGAAACTTATATTATGAAAAAGTTTTTTGCTGAAGTAATCGGCACATTTATGCTTGTCTTTATCGGGACTGGCGCAGTTGTTTTTGGAAATGGGACAGAAGGTCTTGGGCATTTAGGAATTGCCTTGGCATTTGGTTTGTCCATTGTTGCAGCTGCATACTCTATTGGGACTGTTTCTGGTGCTCACTTGAATCCTGCTGTTTCGATTGCTATGTTTGTCAACAAACGCTTGTCTTCAAAAGACTTAGTCAACTACATTGTAGCGCAAGTAGTAGGAGCTTTCCTTGCAACTGCTTCTGTCTTCTTCCTTTTGTCCAATTCCGGTATGTCAACCACTAGTCTTGGTGAAAATGCCTTGGCTAAAGGAGTAACTCCATTTGGCGGTTTCTTGTTTGAAGTGATTGCATCCTTTATCTTTATCTTGGTCATCATGACAGTGACATCAGCTTCTAAAGGAAACGGGAAGATTGCTGGTCTTGTCATCGGTTTGAGCTTGACCTTGATCATTCTTGTGGGTTTGAACATTACAGGTCTTTCTGTTAACCCGGCTCGTAGCTTGGCTCCTGCACTCTTTGTAGGTGGTGCAGCCCTCCAACAAATTTGGATCTTTATCCTTGCTCCAATCGTTGGTGGAGTCTTGGCAGCGCTTGTTGCAAAGAATCTCCTTGAAACTGAAGCTTAAGCTATTTTAACGAAAAAAAGATTTCGATTCCCTATGGGGTCGAAATCTTTTTCTTTTTAGCAGTCAAGGATGGTTAAAGCCTGACGAAATTCGCTTGCTAACTGTTGTCTTTTGTATTGATGAAATTCAGGTAAGTCTTTCACAGCGTTGTAGCGTTTATGAAGACGATACATGTGAGGGATCTTGTACTGTGGATAGACTTTGAAAAAGTCTTCTGTCAGTTGCCATTCTCGAATATAGCCAAGAGGCCGCATGTGATAATGGACGTTATCGATGGCTCTGGAAGGATGGCGATGATGCAAGTGTCCGAAGACGACATCCGCTACCTCGTGCTTTACAAAGAGATCGTGAAAAGCTTGACTACCTAAGAAGGCGTTGAATTTCTGAAAGTAGGGGTGACTAACGAGGAAGTCCTTGTGGGGGACAAAGTGAAGAGCGACGATGATTCTACCATCTAAAGAAGCGAGGACCTGATCCAATCGGAAGAGAACTTCTTGGGTGATGGTTGGATCATCTAAAGGACGTTCCAATCTTCGATCAAACCAGAAAGTATTCTTGGTACGTAGATGGGCCTCCTTGCTCTTTTCAGGAACAAAGCTATAATCGTACCATCCAGCAAGAGATACTAAATGGTTATCCCCAAAGGTTTGGACCTGAAAATCGTACTGTTTGATTTCTTCTTCTGAAAGAAATAGCATATCGTGATTGCCCAGGTTAAAGGAGACAGGAAGCTGTCTTTGGAGGTCCTGAATGAAGGGAAGGCTTATCTGTTTAAAGTCATTAGAGATGTCTCCAGCTAGATGAAGGTGGTCAATTTGTTCTTCTTGTAGGACCTGCAGGAGTTGCATGCGTTCGGCCTCGCCCAACTGATTGGAATCCAGGTGCAGGTCACTCATAAAACCAATACGTGTCATATCACTAGTGTATCATAAGTTGATGAGAAAGAGAAAGGTAACCAACATGTAACAAATCTAACAATTATGTAACAAGGGAGGTGACAACGAACTGATTTTATGCGATTTTTGTAGGGTAAACCATTCTTACTATCTCTTACTATGTGCAAATGACGGGGTTTGTGGTATAATAGACTGATACTTAGAAAGAGGTACTTATGGATATTTCAGAAATCCGTCAGAAAATTGACGCGAATCGTGAAAAATTAGCTTCTTTCAGGGGGTCTCTTTGACTTAGAGGGTCTGGAAGAAGAAATTGCCATTTTGGAAAACAAAATGACAGAACCTGATTTTTGGGATGATAATATTGCGGCGCAAAAAACGTCCCAGGAATTAAATGAGTTGAAACAAACCTATGAGAATTTCCATCAAATGACAGACTTGTTTGATGAATCCGAAATCCTTCTTGAGTTTCTCTCAGAAGATGAATCCGTTCACGAAGAGCTAGAAGAGAAGTTGATAGAGTTGGATAAGATGATGACCAGTTATGAGATGATGCTTCTCTTATCAGAACCCTATGATAATAATAATGCAATCTTGGAAATCCATCCGGGATCTGGTGGTACTGAGGCTCAGGACTGGGGAGATATGCTTCTTCGGATGTATACCCGCTTCGGAAATGCTCATGGTTTCAAGGTGGAAGTTTTGGACTACCAGGCAGGAGACGAGGCTGGGATTAAATCCGTTACCTTGTCTTTCGAAGGACCGCATGCCTATGGCTTGTTGAAATCTGAAATGGGCGTTCACCGTTTGGTACGGATCTCGCCATTCGACTCAGCTAAACGTCGCCATACATCCTTCACATCAGTTGAAGTCATGCCAGAATTGGATGATACCATTGAAGTTGAAGTCCGAGATGATGATATCAAGATGGATACCTTCCGTTCGGGTGGAGCTGGTGGACAAAATGTCAATAAGGTTTCTACAGGTGTTCGTTTGACTCACATCCCAACAGGGATTGTAGTTGCTTCGACTGTTGACCGGACTCAGTACGGAAACCGTGACCGTGCAATGAAAATGTTGCAGGCGAAACTTTATCAATTGGAGCAAGAAAAGAAGGCAGCTGAAGTGGATTCCTTAAAGGGTGATAAAAAAGAAATCACCTGGGGAAGTCAGATTCGCTCCTACGTCTTTACACCATATACCATGGTGAAGGATCACCGTACAAGCTATGAAGTAGCCCAAGTTGATAAAGTAATGGACGGAGATATTGATGGCTTTATTGATGCCTATTTAAAATGGCGTCTCAATTAAAGTCCTCCTTCTATATAAAATGTGGAAAGGAATTTTCAATACATGTCAATGATTGAAATGAAAGATGTTGTCAAAAAGTATGACAACGGAACGACAGCTCTTCGAGGAGTGACCGTTCATATTGAACCAGGAGAATTTGCCTATATTGTAGGACCTTCT
Organism: Streptococcus sp. A12; assembly: GCF_905372335.1. GTDB lineage: Bacteria > Bacillota > Bacilli > Lactobacillales > Streptococcaceae > Streptococcus. Next base: position 38,741 of record NZ_CAJPOU010000006.1, on the reverse strand, counting down.
GGTGCAGGTAAATCAACCTTTATTCGCTTGCTTTACCGTGAGGTGAAGCATGATAAAGGTAGCTTGAAAGTTGCTGGTTTTGATTTAGATAAAATCAAAAAACGCGATATTCCGATGTTGCGTCGGAACGTTGGGGTAGTCTTCCAAGATTACAAATTGCTTCCTAAAAAGACCGTTTATGAAAATATTGCCTACGCAATGGAAGTAATCGGAGAGCGTCGTCGCAACATTAAAAAACGCGTAATGGAAGTTTTAGACCTTGTTGGTTTGAAACACAAGGTTCGTTCATTCCCAAATGAGCTTTCAGGTGGTGAGCAACAACGGATCGCTATCGCGCGTTCCATCGTCAACAATCCTAAAGTATTGATTGCGGACGAACCAACAGGGAACTTGGACCCAGATAACTCTTGGGAAATTATGAACCTCTTAGAGCGAATTAATTTGCAAGGTACCACTGTTTTGATGGCGACTCATAATAGCCAAATTGTAAATACACTTCGTCACCGTGTTATCGCCATTGAAAATGGCCGTGTTGTACGGGATGAAGCGGAAGGAGAGTACGGATACGATGATTAGAAGATTTTTCCGCCATCTCATTGAATCATTTAAAAGTTTAAAACGGAATGGCTGGATGACCATTGCTGCGGTTAGTTCGGTGATGATTACACTTGGACTTGTAGCGATTTTTGCCTCAGTTATTGCGAATACGATCAAGCTATCAGATGATATTCAAAATAGTGTACGGATTGTTGTCTATATGCGCAAGGATATCCAAGATCAAAGCCAGCAGATCGAAAAAGAAGGCCAGATGGTTGATAATGAGGACTACAAGAAAGTCTATAATGCGTTGACAGCCATGAAGAATGTTGATAAAGTTGAGTTCTCTAGCAAGGAAGAACAATATGAAAACTTGATCAAGACTGCTGGTAACAACTGGAAAATTTTTGACGGGGATGCCAATCCACTCTATGATGCCTATTTTGTAGAGACAACGGCTCCTAAGTACGTAAAAGAAGTTTCTAAAGCCGCTAAGAAGATCGAAGGGGTATCTGAAGTAAAAGATGGGGGAGTTGATACTCAACGCCTCTTTGCTCTCGGAAACTTCATCCGTATTTGGGGCTTGATTGGTGCTGGTTTACTAATCTTTATCGCGGTCTTCTTGATTTCTAATACGATTCGGATTACCATTATTTCACGAAGTCGAGAAATCAAGATTATGCGTCTGGTTGGTGCTAAGAGTGGCTATATTCGTGCTCCATTCCTTTTGGAAGGTGCCTGGATTGGCTTGATTGGTGCAATTCCACCAGCTCTCTTGCTTTATTATGTCTATAATATTGTCTACAAGTCTATGTACAATACTCTACAAGATCAGAAATTGTTCTTATATAGTCCAAACCTTCTTGTTCCGATTATGGTCGGAGGACTGTTTGGTCTCGGTATTTTAATTGGAGCACTTGGCTCATCTATTTCAATGAGACGTTTCTTGAAGATTTAAGATTATACAAAAAAGGAAGTTCAAAAGAACTTCCTTTTTTATCGATTTCGAAAGAAGGGATTAAACATTTTTTCATGACCGATAGTGGTATCATTCCCATGTCCTGGGTATACTGCGTAAGAGGATGGAAGAGTGAGCAACTGTATCTCAATACTTTCAAGGAGTTGGGGACCACTTCCTGTCGGCAAATCGGTCCGTCCAATGGTTTCTCGGAAAAGGGCATCTCCTGTCAAGACAAGGTGGTCATCAGGAAAGACCAAAGAGACCCCTCCGATGGAATGTCCAGGTGTGTGAAGGACATAAAAATGGAAGTCCTTCAAATGATAAGCTGTTTGATAGTCAAAATGCTCTTCGGCTGGCTGGCAGACCACATCCATTAAATCAGAATGACGGTCTAAACCGGAAAGATTGTCCACAGGACTTTGAAGCCAGGCTGCTTCATGAGCATCTACATAAACAGGTGGATGGCCATAAGTTTCCCGCACCCTTTCTAAGCTCATGATATGGTCGTAGTGGGTATGGGTGAGGAGAATAGCAGCAATTGGTTTTGCGAGTTGATCGATGCGGCTACGAATTTGTTCCCAAGCACTCCCGGGATCAACGACCAAAAGATAGTCCTCGTTTTCAAGCAAGTAGGTGTTTTCATAAGCGATGGGATTGACAATGCGGTGGATTTTCATAAGAGCTCCTTTCTCTATTAGTCTATCAAAAATATTGTAAAATAGCTGACTAAAACGCCTCTAGAAACCGAAGAATCGTCGCTTGGCTGGATTTGGCCTCTTCAATGTCATAAAATACCAAGCAAAGCGACTCGGAAAATGATATAATTTTAAGTGCTATGACGACGAATGTTAAAAGAAAATATGCTGTCGTGGACCTGGAAGCGACCAGTGCAAGCAGCAATGCAAAAATTATTCAAATCGGGATTGTCATCATTCAAGATGGGCAGATTGTAGAGACCTATGAGACTTATGTCAACCCCCATGAGGAACTAGACGAACATATTCGCCAACTGACTGGGATTACCAATCAGCAACTAAAGAAGGCCCCTGACTTTTCACAGGTAGCCAGACAAGTATACGAACTGATTGAAGATGCTGTCTTTGTGGCTCATAATGTCAAATTTGATGCCAATCTCTTGGCAGAATCATTGTTTTGGGAAGGCTTTGAGCTCATAACCCCCCGGATCGATACGGTTGAATTGGCCCAAGTCTTTTTCCCAACCCTAGAAAGATATAATTTAAGTAGCCTGTGTGAAGAATTGGCGATTCCTCTAGACCATGCTCACTCAGCTATTTCTGATGCGGAAGCAACCGCCCAGCTATTTCTTAAGCTTCGTGAAACGATTGCTTCCTTACCAAGAGAATTGGTTGAAACCTTGCTGTCATTTTCTGATAATCTGATTTACGAGTCGAGACTCTTGATAGAGGATGCATTCGAGGATGCGGGAGCTTTTCATAAAGAGGACTTGACATCTCACCATGGGATTTTTCTTCGTAAGCCACTGATCAAAAGAGATGCCAAGAATTTTTCTGATCAGTTTGCTATTAATATCCAGTTAATGGGCATGGAACCCCGTCCCTTGCAGCAAGAGTTTGCCCAGTCAATTGAAGAAAGTCTTCAGTCTTCAAGAGAAGTAGCAACCTTTATCGAGGGACCTACTGGGATTGGAAAAACCTATGGCTATCTCCTTCCCTTACTAGCGCATACAAAGGACCAGATTGTTGTCAGTGTTCCAACCAAGGTCTTACAAGACCAAATCATGCAACAGGAAGCTAAGACGATTGAGGACGTTTTTCAGACTTCTTTTCATAGCCTGAAGAGTCCTCAAAATTATTTAAAACTGGGTGAGTTCTTTCGAATCTTGCATGAACCTGAGGATAATCGCCTCTGGAATCGGTTCAAAATGCAATTGCTAGTCTGGTTGACCCAAACAAGGACGGGTGATCTAAACGAAGTGGGACAGCTCCATCGTTACGGGAATTTTGTTCAACGAATCCGTCATGATGGGAAGCTATCAAAAAAATCTTTATTTTACACAGAAGATTTTTGGCGTCTCGGTCAAGAAAAAGCTAAAATGAGTCGAGTCTTGCTCACTAATCATGCTTATTTATTGACTCGATTAGAGGATGATCCTTCTCTAGTAGAAAATCGGACTCTAGTGGTGGATGAAGCACAAAAACTTTATTTTTCATTGGAGCAGTTTTCAAGGGCTTCCTTATCATTATCAGATTTCATGCTAGATCTGCAACGGGAGATAGAAATAGAAAAATCCTTGCTGAAACGACGGATCCTTGAAAGTCTCCAATTTGAATTGAATGCTCTACTCAAGCATCTTGAATCGGGTAGCAGAAAGGTCGAACTAACAGCGGAACAGGTGAAAAAAATTCGCCAGGATTTATCTGAACTAGATAGTCCAGTCTTGGCTGCATTAAAAACGGTCTTTGATCCTCGTTTTCAAATTTTTTGGATTGATCGTACACAAGAGAATCAGCATCTGATAATTCGCTTGCAGTCTGGAAGAGAGGGCTTGGTTTCCCTTCAAGACTTTATTCCAACAACTACCAGACTTCTCTTGGTCTCAGCTACCTTATCCATTAGTAAAAAGGTCAATCTAGCCTCGATTTTAGGAATTGAGAATTACCAATTCATTGGGAAAGAACTGTCCTACCATCAAGGGCAAACCATCTTCATCGATCGAGAATTTCCTGATTTGACCAATTTGACGCAAGAGGAATTAGCTGGCTCTTTAGCAAGTTATTTGGATGATCTAGCAGCTACTGGCTTGCCTCTCTTTGCCTTGTTCACTTCCAAGGACTTGCTTTTAGCAACTTCTCAGCTGATGACAGTGGGTCATCTGGCTCAGTATAAGAATGGTGAAGCAGCAACTATTAAACGCCGATTTGATAGAGGGGAAGCTTCCGTCCTTTTAGGATCCGGTAGTTTTTGGGAAGGGGTCGATTTTGCCCAGCAAGCAAAAATCATTCAAGTCATTCCTCGCATTCCTTTTGATAATCCAAGTGATTTCTTTGTACAAAAGCTGCATGAAACCTTGCGCCTAGAAGGGAAAAATCCTTTCTATGATTATAGTTTGCCACTAGCTATCTTACGCTTGAAGCAGGCTCTTGGACGCTCGAGTCGTTCGAGCGAGCAAGAATCTCTGGTCATTTTATTAGATCAACGCTTATTAAATCGTCAATATGGTTCGAAGATTCAAGCTAGTTTAGAGAAAATAGCTCCTCTTGTCATTGCTAAGACAGGAGAAGTAAAAGAAGTTGTTGAACAATTTAGGAGTTAACATGAATCAAAAACCCAATGGAACTCAGTATGTTCCCGGTGTCTTGCTAGCCGCTCTTACAGCAGGACTATCTATGGTGTTAGGAAAAGCAGTACCTATCCTTGGCTCTAGTCTTTTTGCTATCCTATGTGGGATCCTCTTGAATGCTAGTCAACTCTTGCCTCAAAATAGTAGGCCGGGTCTAGCCTATTCGGGGAAAAAACTCTTGCAATATTCCATTATCTTGATGGGCTTTACCATGTCCTTTCAAAAGGTGACCCAATTGGGCCTGTCTTCTTTGGTCATTAGTCTACCGACCATCAGTATTGCCTTTTTCTCTGCTTTTGCAATGGGCTACCTCTTAAAAGCTCCGAAGATCTTAACAGCCTTGGTTGGAATGGGGACAGCTATTTGTGGAGGCTCTGCAATCGCGGCAGCCTCTCCCGTTCTAGAAGCTGATGAAAATGAAATCGCTCTGTCTATGTCGACCATCTTTTTCTTTAATATCCTAGCGGTTTTCCTCTTTCCATTCTTTGGTCACCTCCTTGCTATGACGGATCGGCAATTTGGTTTTTGGGCAGGAACAGCCATTAATGATACCTCATCTGTTGTAGCGGCCGCATTTTCCTATAGTAAAGCAGCGGGTGAAGTGGCTACGGTTGTGAAGTTGACCCGAGCTTTGATGATTATTCCAATCTGTTTTGGGATGTTGGGACTAAAACTTCTAGGACGGTCGAAACAGGATCGAGAAGGGAAGCAAGTGGCATTGAGTAAAATTGTTCCTTGGTTTATTTTCTACTTCCTTTTGGCTTCTTTAGTGACGTCCTTTGGCTGGTTTCCAAATTCTTGGATTCCCTTCTGTAAATGGTTGTCACAATATTTAATGGCTATGGCCTTGGTTGGCATTGGAAGTCAAGTGTCTATTCAGGCCTTCCGTAAGCAGGGGGTGGCTCCTCTCCTCATCGGCCTTGTGGCCTGGGTAGCTGTGTCCATTTCTAGTTTGCTACTTCAACACGTTTTAGGAATCTAAATGAAAGGGAGATGAAATGAAGAGACGTCAGTCTTTCAAACTTAGAGGAGATTTCTCCTTGATCACCACTGTTTTGTTATTATTAGCATTTGGTGTGGTGGCAGTCTACATTGCAGTTTCGAATGATTATCCTGACTTGGTTTGGTCTATTTTAGGCCAACAGGTTGCCTGGATTGTTTTAGGATGTATGATTAGTTTTGTCGTTATGCTCTTTAATACAGAATTTTTATGGAAAGTAACGCCTTACTTGTATGTCTTTGGCTTGGTCTTAATGGTCTTGCCCCTTTATTTTTACAACCCAAATCTGGTTGCTTCGACCGGTTCTAAAAACTGGGTGGCCTACAAGGGGATCAGCCTTTTTCAGCCATCAGAGTTTATGAAAATTTCTTATATCTTGATGGTCTCTCGTGCGATTGTTCATTTTTTACGAAACAATAGGGAAGAAAATCGGACGCTAAAAAAAGACTTTTTTCTCATTCTCCAAATTGCTGCCTATACCATACCGGTCCTAGGGCTTCTAGCCTTTCAACATGATTTTGGAACCTCCTTGGTATTTATGGCTATCTTCTCAGGAGTAGTCCTTATTTCAGGGGTCTCTTGGAAAATCATTTTACCAGTCTTTTTGACCCTCGCAGGTGGAATTGCTCTCTTTTTGGCCGTCTTTTTATCCGACGGTGGGCGGGCTTTTCTCCATCAAACTCTGGGGATGCCCACCTATCAGATGAACCGCATTTTAGCCTGGTTGAATCCTTTTGATTATGCACAAACCATGACCTTCCAACAGGCTCAGGGACAGCTGGCCATTGCAAGCGGTGGTCTATTGGGGCAAGGTTTTAATGTATCCAATCTGTTAATCCCGGTCAGGGAGAGTGATATGATTTTTACGGTCATCGCGGAAGATTTTGGGTTTGTAGGAGGACTGTGTCTCCTTCTCTTATACATGTTTCTAGTTTATAAGATGTTGCGCATTACCCTGAAATCCAATAATCAATTTTACACCTATATCTCAACTGGTTTCATCATGATGCTGGTCTTCCACATATTTGAGAATATTGGGGCTGTAACTGGAATCTTGCCTCTCACTGGAATTCCCTTGCCTTTTATCTCACAAGGAGGATCCGCTATTGTGAGTAACCTCATTGGGATTGGCTTATTGTTATCCATGAGCCATCAAAATAGGGTGAGTGAAGAACGGAAAAAAGAAAGTCGACTCTTGAGACAGAAACAATTGAGTCGACTACACGAGAAAGGAATAATTTGATATGACAAAAGTAGCAGTGATGTTAGCAAATGGTTTCGAGGAAATCGAAGCTCTGACCGTTGTCGATGTCTTGCGAAGAGCAGCAATCGAGTGTTTGATGGTTGGATTTGATCCAGAAGTGACAGGTTCTCATGGGATCACAGTGAAGGTAGATGAGGTCTGGTCTGGTTCGTTGGATCATTTTGATGGCATTGTCCTTCCAGGAGGGATGCCGGGAGCAGCAAATCTACGCGACCATGAAGGCTTGATCCAGTCTTTAAAAGAAGCCCATGACCAAGGAAAAAGTCTAGCAGCTATTTGTGCAGCTCCGATTGTGTTGGATCGAGCTGGACTACTTGATGAAAAACGCTATACCTGCTATGATGGCTTCGAAAAAGAAATTGGAAGAGAGCATTATGTGAAGGAAGCAGTGGTTCAGGATGGTCACATTTTGACCAGTCGGGGTCCTGCAACAGCACTTGCTTTTTCCTATGCCCTGGTCAACCATTTTGGTGGAGATGCCACAGCATTGAGAGAAGGGATGCTCTATCAAGATGTTTTTGGAACATCGGCCCCATAGTTGTTGAGAAGAAAAATGAAGGTAGGAAAATTCCTGTCTTCATTTTTTTATAGGCTACTTTTGCCAAAATGTAAATGCTTTCTGAATGAAAGTAAAACAGGTGGGAGATGACTGTAAAAAAACCGTGAAAACATTGACTTTACAAGCAATTTTTTGAAAATTATGGTATAATTGAAGCTATGGATTATCATGATTTTATATGGGATCTTGGTGGGACTTTATTGGACAATTATGAGATCTCTACAAAAGCTTTTGTAGCGACCTTAAAGTATTTCCAAAGGGAGGCTGATCATGATTCCGTTTATGCAGCTTTAAAGGTTTCCACGGATTATGCTGTTCAGCAGTTTGCCTCAGACCTTCCAGACTTTTTGGGAGAGTATAAACAGCGAGAGAAAGAAGCTCTTGAAATCCCCTGCTTATTCGAGGGGACTGAGGAGTTATTGCATCGTCTGACAGCAGTCGGAGCCCGTCATTTTTTGGTTTCTCACCGTGACCATCATGTAGAGACCATCTTAGAAAAAACAGGGATTCGTCATTACTTTACAGAAGTTGTGACAGCTGATGATGGTTTTCCACGTAAACCAGATCCTACGTCCATGTTGTATCTAAAAGACAAGTATGCGATTGAGTCTGGCTTGGTGATTGGAGATCGCCCGATTGATATCGAAGCTGGTCAGAGAGCTGGCATGGCGACCTATTTGTTCGACTCAATGGATCAATTAAGTGCCTATATTTTTAATTAGAAAAGGGAAAGAATGACAGAAGAATTGAAGCAAGAAACGACTGGTCAAGAATATGATGCCAGTCAGATTCAGGTTTTAGAAGGTTTAGAAGCAGTTCGGATGCGTCCGGGGATGTATATTGGATCCACTTCTAAAGAAGGTCTTCACCATTTGGTCTGGGAAATCGTCGATAACTCAATCGATGAGGCCCTTGCAGGATTTGCTAGCCATATCGAAGTCTTTATCGAAGCGGACAATTCGATTACAGTCGTCGATGATGGACGGGGGATTCCGGTTGACATTCAAGAAAAAACGGGTCGTCCAGCGGTTGAGACTGTCTTTACCGTTCTCCATGCGGGAGGAAAATTTGGCGGTGGTGGGTACAAGGTTTCAGGTGGACTCCATGGAGTTGGATCATCCGTCGTAAATGCCTTGTCGACTCAGTTAGATGTTCACGTCCATAAGAATGGCCAAATTCATTACCAAGAATACAAACGTGGGCAAGTCGTTGCAGATCTTGAAGTGATCGGTGAAACTGATCGAACTGGTACAACCGTTCATTTTACTCCAGACCCAGAGATTTTCACAGAAACCACTGAATTTGACTTTGACAAGTTGAACAAACGGATTCAAGAGCTAGCCTTCTTGAACCGTGGCTTACGGATCTCGATCACAGACAAGCGTGAAGGGCAGGAGCAAACAAAAGATTACCACTATGAGGGTGGGATTGCTAGTTATGTAGAATACATCAACGAAAACAAGGATGTCATCTTCGAAACTCCGATTTATACCGATGGAGAATTGGATGATATCACGGTTGAAGTAGCCATGCAGTATACGACTGGTTACCACGAAACCGTCATGAGTTTTGCCAATAACATCCATACCCATGAAGGGGGGACTCATGAACAAGGTTTCCGTACAGCTTTGACCCGTGTTATCAACGACTATGCGCGTAAGAATAAACTTCTCAAAGACAATGAAGAAAATCTAACAGGGGAAGATGTCCGGGAAGGGTTGACGGCAGTGATTTCTGTCAAACATCCAAATCCACAGTTTGAAGGACAAACCAAGACCAAACTTGGAAACTCTGAAGTGGTGAAGATTACCAACCGCTTGTTCAGCGATGCCTTCTCTGATTTCTTGTTGGAAAATCCGCAGATTGCTAAGAAAATTGTCGAAAAGGGAATTTTGGCTGCCAAAGCGCGTGTTGCTGCTAAGCGCGCCCGTGAAGTCACCCGTAAGAAATCTGGTTTAGAAATCTCAAACCTTCCTGGTAAATTAGCAGACTGTTCATCTAACAATCCAGCTGAGACAGAACTCTTCATCGTTGAAGGAGACTCTGCCGGAGGATCTGCTAAATCAGGTCGAAACCGGGAGTTCCAGGCGATTCTCCCTATTCGAGGGAAAATCCTCAACGTGGAAAAAGCCAGCATGGACAAGATTTTAGCCAATGAAGAAATTCGTAGTCTTTTCACAGCTATGGGAACCGGTTTTGGTGCAGAATTTGACGTATCGAAAGCCCGTTATCAAAAATTAGTCATCATGACAGATGCCGATGTCGATGGAGCCCATATTCGAACCCTCCTCTTAACCTTGATCTATCGCTATATGAAACCAGTTTTGGAGGCAGGCTATGTTTACATCGCCCAACCACCAATCTATGGTGTAAAAGTCGGTAGTGAAATCAAAGAATACATCCAACCAGGAGCCAACCAAGAAGCAGAATTGGCTGAAGCCTTGGAGCGCTATTCTGAAGGTCGTTCCAAACCAACGATTCAACGATACAAAGGTTTGGGTGAGATGGATGATCATCAGCTCTGGGAAACAACGATGAACCCAGAACATCGCCTCATGGCGCGTGTGACAGTTGATGATGCAGCAGAAGCAGATAAAATCTTTGATATGCTCATGGGGGATCGAGTAGAACCTCGTCGTGAATTTATCGAAGAAAATGCCGAATTTAGTACACTTGATGTATAAAATTCTGCGATATTTGCCAATTATTCGAATATTTATGATATAATAACTACGATTACTTTCAAGTAATTTAATGAAGGAGTTTTTATATGTCTCGTGGACTAATTATTCTCATTATTGTCATTGGGGTCCTCTTGATTTTAGGATATGTAGTGGCAATCTTATTGAGAAAGCGTAACGAAGCCTTACTGGCATCTCTGGAAGAACGAAAAGAAGAGTTGTATAACCTTCCGGTAAATGATGAAGTAGAAGAAGTGAAGAATATGCATTTGATTGGTCAAAGTCAAGTTGCATTTCGTGAATGGAATCAAAAATGGGTGGACCTATCCCTCAATTCTTTTGCTGATATCGAGAACAACCTCTTTGAAGCAGAAGGCTACAACAATTCTTTCCGCTTTTTAAAAGCCAAGCAAGCAATTGGAAATATTGAGAGTCAGGTTCAATTAATTGATGAAGACATCAAGGCCATCCGTCAAGCTTTATCTGAATTAAAAGAAAAAGAAGAAATGAATAGCGGTCGGGTTGTTCATGCCTTGGATATGTTTGAAAACTTGCAAAAACAAGTAGCTTCTGATCAAGATGCATACGGCCCAGCGCTTCCCGAAATTGAGAAGCAAGCTGAAAATATTCAAGTTGAGTTTTCAAAATTTGTAACCTTGAATTCATCAGGTGACCCTGTTGAAGCTGCTGAAATTTTGGATACAGCTGAAAACCACATTGTAGCCTTGACGCATATTGTTGAAAAAGTTCCTGCAATTGTGAAGGATGTCCAAACAACTCTTCCTGATCAATTGGAAGATTTGGAAGCTGGTCATCGCAAACTTTTGGAATCTGGTTATCATTTTACAGAGACTGATTTGGAAGCACGGTTCCAACAATTGCATGCAGCTTTGAAAGCCAACCTACAAAATGTTGCTGCTCTTGAATTAGATAATGCGCTCTATGAAAATGAGCAAATTCAAGAAGAAATCAACGCTTTGTATGATATTTTCACTCGTGAAATTGAATCACACAAAGTTGTTGAAAAATTGGTCAAAGCCTTACCAGGTTACCTTGCCCATGCGAAGGAAAATAACAAGAGTTTAGCAGAAGAAGTTGAACGTCTCAGCAAAACATTTGAAAGCAAAGAACTCAAGGAAAATCATTTGAAAGAGTTAGAAGCTGAATTAACTGCTCAAGAGCTCGTTGTAGAAGATGCCTTGAAGGATACATCTGAAACTCAAAAAGCCTACTCTATCCTTCAAGAAGAGTTAGAAGCGATTGAAGAACGTTTGAAAGAGATTGAAGATGATCAAATTGCTTTGAGCGAAACCTTGTCTAAGATTGAGAAAGACGACACAAATGCTCGTCAAAAGGTAAATATCTACGCCAACCGTTTACATGCCATTAAGCGTTACATGGATAAGCGTAACTTACCTGGAATCCCTCAATCCTTCCTTACTATCTTCTTCACTGCAAGTGATAACACAGAAGCTCTCTTGGCTGAGTTAGAAGGTCGTCGTGTCAATATCGAAAACGCCAACCGTCTCCTGGATATTTTGACCAACGATATGACAGAGTTAGAGGAAGAAACTTACAAATTAGTACAATATGCTACTCTAACAGAGCAGTTGCTTCAATACTCAAATCGCTATCGTTCATTCGACGATCATGTCCAAGCAGCGTTTGATGAAGCCTTGTACATCTTTGAAAAAGAGTACGACTATCCTGCTTCATTCAAAGTCATTTCAGAAGCATTGGAAACAGTTGAACCAGGAGTAACAGAGAGATTTGTTACCTCATTTGAAAAAACAAGAGAATCCATCCGATTCTAATCTAAAACATCCAGGAGAATATTCCTGGATGTTTTTTTATGGAAATGAAGCTGTGATGGGAAAGGGAAGGATAGAAAAAGGAGATGAGTCCATGAAAGTTTTAATAGCTCCAGATTCATTCAAAGAAAGCTTACCTGCGAAAGATGTAGCGGAAATTATTGCAGAAGGCTTGCGTCAGTCTCTCCTCGATGTAGAACCGCACACCTGTCCTGTTGGAGATGGTGGGGAAGGGACAGTGGATGCCATCAGCTACTCATTGGGATTGAAGGAAACTTTTACCCTTGTCACAGGTCCATTTGGAGAGCCGGTAGAAATGCGGTATATGGAGAAGGATTCTTTGGTTCTCTTTGAAGTAGCCGACTTGATCGGTTTAGGAAAAATTCCAGTTAATCAACGCCGTCCACTTGACCTAGAAACCCGAGGAATTGGTGAACTGATTTGTTATTTAATCAAACAGGGGAAAAAGGAGATTTATATCGGGGTTGGAGGAACAGCGACCAATGATGGGGGCCTGGGACTTGCAGTAGGACTAGGCTACCAATTCTATGATCGAGAAGGAAGAGAATTAAAGGCCTGTGGACAAAGTCTTTTAGAATGGGATTCCATCCGTAAAGAGGAAGCGTTCAAGGTCCCAGATGATGTCCAGATACAGATTTTAGCAGATGTTTCCAATCCCTTATGTGGACTAGATGGTGCGACCTATATTTTTGGAAAACAAAAGGGGCTCAGTCCCAATATGTTTGAGCAAGTGGATCAAGCTATTTACAGCTTTTACGAAAAGCACTGTTCAAGTATTTTGACTCAAGCAGGGATGGGAGCTGGTGGAGGGCTTGCTGCGGGTCTTTATGCCTTCGCGCAAGCGAAACTGGTATCAGGGATCGATAGCTGTTTAGATCTGATCGACTTTGACTCCAAAGTAGCCAACGCAGACTTGGTTATTGTCGGTGAAGGACGACTGGACCATCAGAGTCTATCCGGGAAAGCTCCGATAGGGGTTGCGAGACGAACCCCAAAAGGAATCCCAGTAATAGCCATTTGTGGTAGTCTTTCAGATGATTTACCAAGTCTCCCATTTGAAAATATAGTCGGTGCCTTTTCTATTACGAAATATCCCGATAGTTTAGAGCAACTTCTGAAGGATGCGAGGGGAAATCTTCTCTTTACAGCTAGAAATATCGGTAATCTATTAAGCATAGAAAAAAGCGGTTAAACCGCTTTTTTCTATCTAATGTTAAATACTAATAAAATGTCTAAGGGACAGCTCTGATCAACCAAACCATTTCTTCCAAAGAGAAGGTTTGGTCGGTTTCTTTTCTTCCTCCCAGAGATCTGCAAAAGAAGAACGGATGTCCTTGTCAGTAGTGGTCACTGGTGCATCTGTATGAATCACGAGCCCAAAAGGAGAGGAGTCGTGTTCCTCCGAAACAATTGTAGCCTGGCAACCAAATTCTTTTGCTTGTTTTAGATAGCTCAACTGGACGCTAGAATCAACATTTGGAGAGATCTTTACAAAGAGAGGGTCAGCTTGTTCATTCAAGCTTTTCAGCACCTTCAAAAAGCCCTTTTGAAGCTGAGGGCTATTGCTTGTTTTTAAATCGGCATATCCTAGAACGCGCTCTTCAAATGTACCTAGAAAGCGACGCTGTTCATCAGGATTTAATTTTAGGCCACCGTTAGCCTTTTCCATAATTTCTTTAGATAGATCAGTCATAAGAATAGTATATCATACTTTAGGTTGAAAATGCCAAACGAATAAAGGCTGATGCAAACAAAAAGAAAGCGATTTCTTGATAAAGTTAAGGAAAATCTGCACAAAGATAACGTTTTTTCTTGAAAAACGCGTATTTTTAAGGTATCATAGAGGTGTAAAAAATTTAACTCAATAAGGAGAGTAAGAAATGTCAATTATTACTGATGTTTACGCTCGCGAAGTCCTAGACTCACGCGGTAACCCAACACTTGAAGTAGAAGTTTATACTGAATCAGGTGCTTTCGGACGTGGTATGGTTCCATCAGGAGCTTCTACTGGTGAACACGAAGCAGTTGAACTTCGCGACGGTGACAAATCTCGTTACGGTGGTCTTGGAACTCAAAAAGCTGTTGACAATGTAAACAACATCATTGCTGAAGCTATCATCGGTTACGATGTACGTGATCAACAAGCTATTGACCGTGCAATGATCGCTCTTGACGGTACTCCTAACAAAGGTAAATTGGGTGCAAACGCAATCCTTGGTGTGTCTATCGCTGTAGCTCGTGCTGCTGCTGACTACCTTGAAATCCCACTTTACAGCTACCTTGGTGGATTCAACACTAAAGTTCTTCCAACTCCAATGATGAACATCATCAACGGTGGATCTCACTCAGATGCTCCAATCGCTTTCCAAGAGTTCATGATCTTGCCAGTTGGTGCTCCAACATTTAAAGAAGCTCTTCGTTACGGTGCTGAAATCTTCCACGCTCTTAAGAAAATCCTTAAATCTCGTGGTTTGGAAACTGCCGTAGGTGACGAAGGTGGATTCGCTCCTCGTTTTGAAGGAACTGAAGATGGTGTAGAAACTATCATTGCTGCTATCGAAGCTGCTGGTTATGTTCCAGGTAAAGACGTATTTATCGGATTTGACTGTGCATCATCAGAATTCTACGATAAAGAACGCAAAGTATACGACTACACTAAATTTGAAGGTGAAGGCGCTGCTGTTCGTACATCTGCAGAACAAATCGACTACCTTGAAGAATTGGTTAACAAATACCCAATCATCACTATCGAAGATGGTATGGATGAAAACGACTGGGATGGTTGGAAAGCTCTTACTGAACGTCTTGGTAAGAAAGTACAACTTGTTGGTGACGACTTCTTCGTAACAAACACTGACTACCTTGCACGTGGTATCAAAGAAGGTGCTGCTAACTCAATCCTTATCAAAGTTAACCAAATCGGTACTCTTACTGAAACTTTCGAAGCTATCGAAATGGCTAAAGAAGCTGGTTACACTGCCGTTGTATCACACCGTTCAGGTGAAACTGAAGATTCAACAATCGCTGACATCGCAGTTGCAACAAACGCAGGACAAATCAAGACTGGTTCACTTTCACGTACAGACCGTATCGCTAAATACAACCAATTGCTTCGTATCGAAGACCAACTTGGTGAAGTAGCTGAATACCGTGGATTGAAATCATTCTACAACTTGAAAAAATAATCTAGTTAACTAGATACAAAAGATCCTTGAGTTTTCTCAAAGATCTTTTTTGTTATCGAGCCAAACAAAAAATCCTCAACTAGATAGTTGAGGAATCGTTTTATTAGAACAAGCCTTTGATTTTATCAACAGCACCGCTGACGAGATCGTTTCCAGCAACAAGGGCTTTCGCTTGTTCTAAGTAGTCACCAAGGTTCTCCTTGTTGTCATCGATAAATTTTTTAGCAGCATCGAAATCTTTCTTTTCGATCATTTCTTTGACTTGGTTAAACAAATCCATTGGGTTCATGAGGCTTCTCCTATAAACTATTTATTAATATCACTATTTAATCATTTTTCAACTAAACTAGCAAGCGTTTTGATTCTTAGTTGAAGAGGACGCAAACCGCCTCTGGTACGTAGAAATCATGGCTCAATTCAGTCAATCTACCACTCGTATTGTCGCGTTTAAAAACAGTAGCATTGTCTGAATCTTGATGAACTGCAATGAGGTATTCTTGGTCTGGACTAAGAATGAAATCGCGTGGATTGAGTCCATTGGTTGGAACGATTTCTAGAAGCACTAGGCTACCATCTGCCAAGATTTCATAGACTGCAATGGAGTTATGAGCTCGATTTGAGGCATAGAGGAATTTCCCATCCTCGGAGAGGCGAATAGCAGCAGCCCATTTTTGACCTTCATAATCTTCTGGTAGGGTGGAGATGGTTTGGAAATGTTCAAAGTAGCCAAGTCCATCATAGAAAAGGACATCGATGGTGGCGTTTAATTCATTAATCAGGTAAGTCGTCTTGTAATGAGTATGGAAAATGATATGACGCGGACCAGCACCTGGAGCAGTTTGGTAGGTTTGAGCTTCCGTCAGTTTCCCAAGATCATCGACTTGGTAGACCACTACTTGATCAGTCCCCAAATCACAAGTAATAAGCAGTTTATCAGGAGTGAGATCTGCATAATGAACATGAGGACTAGCTTGGTTTTCGTGAGGTCCAGAACCCTGATGAGTGGCTTGATCGACCAAGGTCAAATGACCATCCTCATGAATGCGATAAGAGAGGACTTGCCCCTTGTGATAGTTAGCTCCATAGACCAATCCACGCGCTTCATCAACAGAGACATAACAGAGGGGGGCTCCTTCCTCGACCACGTGATTAATCAACTGGTGGTCAGGGTTAAAGCTCGCAATGCCACCAAGACCCTCTTCGGCTCCTACACTGTATAAGAAACCAGCTTTTGAAAAAGCGAGATAGGTTGGATTTGGCTCTTGCGCAACTAGTTGCAAGTCGCTAAGCTGACCAGTTCTTTCATCGAAGGAAGCTTTGTAAATTCCTTTGGAGTCTCGTTTGGTATAGGTTCCGAAATAAATATCTTGCATCACATGCACCTCGACTTTGTTGATAGCTCCATTATATCAGAAAAGAAGGGGATGGAAAACGATTAGGTGAAGGATTGAGGAGTTCAGGAACAAAATGTACCTCACCTTTGCCTATACCGTGAAATTATGAACTAAAAATGCTAAAATAAAAACATATTGAAAACGAAGGAGATTCCTGTGGAACATAAAGAAAAAGATTTTAGTTTATCCTGGTTTTTTAAATGGTTTGTTGATAATAAGGCCATTACTGTTTTCTTAGTAGCCTTGCTAATGGGATTAAATATTTTAGTTCTGAGCAAGATTAGTTTTATTTTTACACCTCTGTTAGAGTTTGGAGCAGCGGTCATGCTACCCGTCATTATTTCAGGCCTCCTCTATTATTTGTTAAATCCAATTGTTGACTTTTTGGAAAGGCACCGGGTCAAGCGGATTATTGCGATTTCCATCGTCTTCATCTTGATTGCCCTTCTCATTTTATGGGGCTTGGCCGTCGCTATTCCAGCCATTCAGCGTCAGGTGCTCAGTTTTATGAAGAATCTGCCGGATTACTTGGAAAAGGCCAATATGACCATTGATGATTTCTTAGACAACAAAGTGTCGCCAGAAATCAAGCCTCAACTGGATGAATGGACCAGCCAGTTGTCGCAAAATATTACTAGTTGGGCGAGTTCCTTCTCTGCCCGTGCAGTCAACTGGGTCAGCAATCTGATTACTGTCGCCTCTCAGGTCATTATCGCTTTGATTATTATGCCTTTTATCGTCTTCTATCTTTTGAGAGATGGAAAGAACTTAAAAGGGCAAATCATCCGTTTCTTGCCAACCAAGATTCGTAAATCTGCAGACAAAGTACTGTCTGATGTCAATACACAATTGGCTAATTATGTCAGAGGTCAGATTACTGTTGCTATCATCGTAGCTTTAATGTTTATTCTTCTGCTTAAGATCATTGGGCTTCGTTACGCTGTGACACTCGGTGTAACCGCTGGTTTTTTGAACTTGATACCATACTTGGGCAGCTTCTTGGCCATGCTCCCAGCCTTAGTCTTGGGGTTGGTGGCAGGACCAGAGATGTTTGTCAAAGTCGTCATTGTCTTTATTGTTGAGCAAACAATCGAGGGACGTTTCGTTTCCCCACTTGTCTTGGGGAGTCAGCTCAATATCCACCCAATCACGATTCTGTTTGTATTGATTACTTCTGGCTCTATGTTTGGAATCTGGGGAGTCTTCTTAGGAATCCCGGTTTATGCTTCGGCTAAAGTAGTCATCAGTGCTCTATTTGAATGGTATAAAGAGGTCAGTGGTTTGTACGAAAAGGACGAAGTTGAGGAAATTCAAAGTGAAGAATAGTCAAAAAATTCTAGAAGCAATTGAGAAACAAGAGCTAGATCGTCTGCCAGCTTATTTGGAGAAGGCTTTGGTAGAGGACGATCCAGCTACCTTGTTAGAATTGGGACAATATTTTGAAAGTATTGGTTTTTACCCAGAAGCCAAGCAAACCTACTTGCATCTGAGAGATGATTATCCAGAGGTCTATCTGAGTCTAGCCACTATCGTAGCGGAAGATGGACTAATGGAAGAAGCCTTTGCTTATTTGGAAGAAATCCCTGAAAGTTCGGAATGGTATCTAGCCAGTCTCTTAGTCAAGGCAGACCTCTACCAAAGTGAGGGCTTGGCAGATGTGGCTCGAGAAAAACTGATGGAAGCAGCGACTCTTTCAGATGACCCTATTATTCAACTAGGCTTGGCAGAGATTGATTTAGAACTTGAAAATTACCAAGAAGCCATTCAAGAGTATGCTCAGTTAGACAACCGTCTCATTTTAGAAGAAACGGGCATTTCCACATACCAGCGGATTGGCTATGCTTATGCGAATCTGGGTCGGTTTGAGTCTGCTATTGAGTTTTTAGAAAAGGCCTTGGAAATTGAGTTTGATGACCAGATTGCCTATGAATTGGCAACCCTTCTCTCTGACCGAGAAGAGTATCAACGTTCTCTGATCTACTTCAAGCAGATTGATACACTGTCGCCAGACTTTGAAGGGTATGAATACGGCTATGCCTTGGCTCTACAAGCTGAGAATGACCGAGAAACAGCGTTAGCAATAGCAGAGCAAGGAATCCAAAAGAATCCTTTTGACGCTTATCTCCTCCTTCTAGCCTCCCAATTGGCCTACGAGTTGCACCAGCCAGAAAAAGCAGAGAAGTATTTGTTAGAAGCCAAAGAAGTGGCTGAGGATCTTGAAGATATCGCCCTTCGTCTGACAACTCTTTATCTGGAACAGGAACGTTATGAAGACGTCCTTGAATGGCAAGAAGTGGAAGTGGAAAATGTCGTCACCCGTTGGAATATCGCTCGTGCCTTGGTAGCACTCGAAGAGGTTGAAAAAGCGGCTCCGATCTATGAAGAGCTCTACCCAGATTTGAAAGAAAATCCAGAGTACTTAGAAAGCTATAGTTACCTCTTGAGAGAGTTGGGACAAATCGCAAAAGCCCGGGAAGTGGCAGAAGGCTATTTGCAGCTAGTCCCAGATGATGGGCAAATGCAAGCTTTCTATGAGAGCCTGTTAGAAGATTAACTACTTGACCCTTGAAGGGCGGGAATCAGAACAAGTTTGTATCATGGTTCGGTCCCGCTCTTTTTTAATCAGTCTTTCTGTTATTGTCCTTGAGAATATGGTATACTGGAAGGGCTAAAAAGAAGACAAGATGAATGAGGGAGAAGATAATGGAACCGGTGAAATTGTTTCAATACAATACCTTGGGGGCTTTGATGGCTGGTCTCTATGGAGGATCCTTTACGGTTAAAGAATTACTAGAGCATGGAGATTTAGGAATTGGGACCCTGGACTCAATCGATGGCGAATTGATTGTCTTAGATGGTAAGGCTTATCAAGCTAAGGGTTCAGGAGAGGAACCAGAGATTGTGGAAGTATCTTCAGATGCGACTGTCCCCTATGCAGCCATTGTTCCCCACCAGGCCGAAGTGATTTTTCGACAACGCTTTGAAATGACAGATGAGGAGTTAGAGGCTCGCATTGAATCTTATTACGATGGCGAAAATTTGTTTCGTTCCATCAAGATTCACGGTGATTTCGCCAAAATGCATGTGCGCATGATTCCCAAATCAACTTCGGAGACCAAGTTTGCAGATGTAGCAACCCATCAGCCAGAATTTACACGAGAAAATGTTACAGGAACCATTGTTGGTTTTTGGACGCCAGAGATGTTTCATGGGGTCAGTGTAGCAGGCTATCACCTTCACTTTATCTCAGATGACCATACCTTTGGAGGACATGTTATGGATTTTGTCATCAAAGAGGGCATCGTCGAAGTTGGAGCCATTGATCAATTGGACCAACGCTTTCCTGTCCAGGACCGCCAGTATCTCTTTGCCAAGTTCAACGTTGACCAGGTCAAAGAGGATATCCACAAATCAGAATAAAACAAAAGGGCTGAGATGATTCTCAGCCCTTTTTATTACTCATTGATGCGCATAGATTTGATCTTTTCTTCTTCAGGGGTGACCCGTAGGGTTTTCTGACCGGTATAGGTTACAAATCCAGGTTTTCCTCCGGTCGGTTTGTTGAGTTTTTTTGTTTCAATCATGTCGACTTGGACCAGATTGGACAGGCGTCCCTTAGAGAAATAGGCTGCAAGCTCAGCTGCATCGGTTTTGACCTCATCAGAAGGGTTGAGATTACCTGTAATGACCACGTGACTACCTGGAATATCCTTAGCGTGGAACCAGAGTTCGTCCTTTTTAGCCATTTTGAAGGTCAATTCTTCGTTTTGAAGATTGTTCCGGCCGACCAGGATAATGGTTTTGCCGTCTGATGCTAAATACTTCTCTGGTTTTTTTCGTTTGTGGATCTTTTCTCGGTTACGTCGTTTGATGAAGCCTGTTTGAATCAGCTCTTCTCGAATCTCGGCTACTTCAGAAAGGCTGGCTTGGGCCAAAGCGGTTTCGACTGTTTCCAGGTAGGAGATGGTTTCCTTGGTTTCCTGGATAAGAGAAGTCAAATGTTTAACGGCCTCTTTTAGCTTTTGGTAGCGCTTGAAGTAGCGTTGCGCATTTTGACTGGGGGTCAAGGCCTTATCCAAAGCAATGGTAATAGGCTGGTTGGTATAGTAGTTGTCTAAGGTGACTTGGTCTTGATCATTTGGGACTTGATGGAGGAAAGTAGTAAGCAGTTCGCCTTTTTGACGGAACTCTTCGGCATTTTCTGTCGCTGCCAGTTCGGCTTCCTGTTTGGCCAATTTTTTCCGGTTCTTTTCTAGCTCATTATCCACCTTGCGGATCAGTTCCCCAGCTTGTTGCTGGACCCGGTCGCGCTCAGCCTTGTCCAAGTAGTAGTGGTCGAGTAGATCTGATAAGGTCTCGAAGGTATCCTCCTGGCTATCTGCAAAAGCGAGAGTAGCAAAAGATTTTTTTGTTAGACGGGGATCTGTTGGAGCTTCAAAGAAAGCTCGGAAGGTTTTTAATTTTTCTCCCGTTTCTAATCGACCTGCCAATTCTTGAGCAGTATCTCGACCAAGACCCTGGAAATGGGTTTGAAGGTTTTTAGGTGTCAACTCTTCTCGGTGAAGAAAGGCGAATAAGGCTTCGTCTTTAATGGTAAAGGGGTTGACCGCTTCGGTTTTTGGAGGAGCTACATAGGTTGATCCAGGGAGAATGGTCCGGTAGCTATTTTGTGAGAAGCCCACATGCTTGATTGCTTCGATGATTTTTCCAGTTGCCTTGTCCAGAAGAATGATATTGCTGTGCTTACCCATGATTTCAATAATCAGGGTTACAGATATATCATCCCCAATCTCATTTTTATTGGAGACGGCAATTTCTAAAATACGGTCATTCTCCAGTTGCTGGATCTGCTCAATGACTGCCCCTTGGAGATACTTGCGCATGACCATGATAAAGGTATTAGGGAAGGCAGGATTCTCAAAATTGGTCTGAGTCCGTTGGATCCGACCAAAAACAGAGTGGGAAGACAGCAAGAGTTTTTGATTCTTGCGATTGCTACGAATTTGTAAAACCAACTCTTGTTCAAAGGGTTGGTTAATTTTTTGGATGCGACCATATAGGAGTTCGCTTTGTAATTCATTCACCATATGGTGTAAAAAAAATCCATCAAAAGACATGGGGTTCCTCAACATTCTAGACTAATTCTAGTAAATTATATCAAAAAAGTGCCTGAAAACCCAGTAAGAAGGCGGTTTTCAATCCTTGTAAAAGCATCCGTTAGAAAATGAATTTCAGGAAATGACGAACGTTTTCAAAAAAAACATAAAAAAGTATTGACAAGGCTTACGGAAACATTTACAATGGATTCAATTAGAAAAGTAATAAATGAAAATTTAATAGAGAGCTCACGGTTGGTGGAAGTGGGTAGTGGACATTTATGAAATTGGACTAATGATGAGATGAATTTGAAACAATAAAAATTCGGTCGGCACACCTTATCGTGCAACTTGTTGCTAGACAAGACAGAGACATGGGAGGAGTATATCCATTTTCCCATAAGTGAGGTGGCACCGCGATGACACGTCCTCACATAGCTATAGCTATGTGTGGGCGTGTTTTTGTTTCAAAAAGAAGGGAGAAAAGAAGATGAAGAAACGATGGCGACTCAGTCTTTAACAAAGATGCGAAAAAACGAAAAAATAAATAATTGAGGTAAAGAAAATGAAAAACAAACGTGTATTGGGAATGATTGGTGCTTTGCTAGCTATTATTTTAGTAGCAGTAGTCTATCCAATGTTAAACAATAAAAATGAAGCTAATAAAGCAGATGGAACTAAAAAGGTAAAAGTCGGTGTCTTGCAGTTGGTCAGCCACCCATCGCTAGACGAAATCTACAAGGGGATTCAAGATGGCTTGGCTGAAGAAGGCTATGACAAGGACAAGATTGAGATTGAATTCCTCAATGCAGAAGGGGACCAAAACAAGGTTGCTACCATGAGTAAGCAATTGGTCCAAAACAACAACGACGTTTTGATCGGAATCGCAACCCCATCTGCTCAAGGTTTGGCTAGTGCAACCAAGGACAAACCAATCGTCATGGGTGCTATCACAGACCCAGTCGGCGCTAACTTGGTCAAAGATTTGAAAAAACCAGGTGGCAATATCACAGGAGTATCTGACCACAACCCAACGGAACAACAGTTGAAATTGATCAAAGAGTTGACTCCAAACGTGAAAACAATCGGTGTCCTTTACTCAACCAGTGAAGATAATTCTAAAACGCAAGTAGAAGAATTTACAAAATTGGCTGAAAAAGCAGGCTACAAGGTGGTTCCTTATTCAGTCCCTTCTACAAATGAAATTGCTTCAACGGTTTCTGTCATGACTGGTAAAGTGGATGCTATCTGGGTTCCAATTGACAACACCATCGCTTCAGCCTTCTCAACGGTAGTCGAAGCAAACAAAACAGCTAAAAAACCAATCTTCCCAAGTGCGACAGCCATGGTCGAAGCTGGTGGTTTAGGCTCAGTCGTTGTCGATCAACACGATCTTGGAGTGGCAACTGGTAAAATGGCTGCGAAAATCTTGAAAGGTCAAAAACCAGGTGATACACCAGTCGAAATCTTCACAGATGGTAAATCTGTCATCAACAAAAAAGTGGCAGAAGAATTAGGCATTACCATTCCAGAATCTGTCTTGAAAGAAGCTGGACAAGTCATCGAATAAAAACAAACGGATAACAAGAACGGCAGAGGAATTTGGCTTTGGCAGGTCTTTAAATCCTGACCTTTAAAAATGTTCACCAGTGCCCAGGACCAGCTTATTTTACTCTTGGTAGAGGAGAAAGAATTGAAAATCAAAATAACAGATCTTCATCCGACCCAACTATATTTATCAGAAAAGAAGTTACATGATATCCAGATGCTTGATCAATCGGCGGAAATCATCAATGTGGATCCAATTAGTATTCTTGCGTTTGGAAATTGCTTCTTGATTACAAACGGGCATCACAGGGCTTATCAGTCTTTATTGGCAGGTCGGGATACGATTTCTGCTGAGTTTGATAAAGATGGTGGTGATGAAATTTATCATCTCTATGCGCAAGCTTGTGAGGAAAGAAAGATATCCTCTGTTTTGGATTTAAAACATCGTATCTTACCTCAAGATGAGTATGAAGCAAAATGGTATAACTGGTGTGATGGTTTTAACCAAGCAGCAACTCTTCTATTGAAAAGGAAAGCAGATGAAACAGACAAGGCAAATAAATAATGCCCTGGGTCTTGTTTCTTTGTCTATTGAAATTAGTCTCATCTAACTTGTTTTTTAACTAAAAATCTGCTAAACTAGATAGTAATTGAATAGAAATCTGCAAGACTAGTACCTCAAGGGAAGTGCAACAGGGAGAAGAGCCGTGACTGAAAGCTCTTTGCATGAAAGCTGAGTGAATTCACTTGCGCAAGGATTTAGAAATTAAGGTCTGAGTTTCAGATAAAAAACGGATGGTACCGCGTGTCAACGCTCCGAATATGGATGTGGCGCGTGGTTTTTTCTATGTCTGAGTGAGGACCATGATGGAGGAAATATGTCAACGATTGAAGAACAACTAAAAGCGCTTCGAGAAGAAACGCTGGCAGCCTTGAAGCAGATCTCTGCTGAAAATAAAAAAGAGATGCAAGAGCTACGCGTCTCTGTCCTTGGGAAGAAAGGCTCTCTAACCGAGATCCTCAAAGGGATGAAAGATGTCTCTGCTGAGATGCGTCCGGTCATCGGGAAACACGTTAATGAAGCCCGTGATGTTTTGACGGCTGCCTTTGAAGAAACAGCTAAGCTCTTGGAAGAAAAGAAAGTCCAAGCCAAATTAGCTAGTGAGAGTATCGATGTGACCCTTCCGGGACGTCCAGTCGCAGTTGGTCATCGCCATGTCTTGACCCAAACCAGTGAAGAAATCGAAGATATCTTTATCGGGATGGGCTACCAAGTTGTAGATGGCTTTGAAGTCGAAAAAGACTACTACAACTTTGAACGCATGAACTTGCCAAAGGATCACCCAGCTCGTGATATGCAGGATACCTTCTATATCACAGAAGAAATCTTGCTTCGGACCCACACATCACCAGTTCAGGCGCGTGCAATGGATGCGCATGACTTTAGCAAGGGACCTTTGAAAATGATTTCTCCAGGCCGTGTTTTCCGTCGGGATACAGATGATGCGACCCACAGCCACCAGTTCCATCAGATCGAAGGCTTGGTTGTTGGGAAGAACATTTCTATGGCGGACCTTCAAGGAACGCTTCAGTTGATCGTGCAAAAGATGTTTGGTGCAGAACGTCAAATCCGTCTGCGTCCTTCTTACTTCCCATTCACCGAGCCATCCGTTGAGGTCGATGTATCTTGCTTCAAATGTGGTGGAGCGGGATGTAATGTATGTAAGAAGACAGGTTGGATCGAAATCATGGGGGCCGGTATGGTTCACCCACGCGTGCTCGAGATGAGTGGCATTGATTCGACAGTCTATTCAGGATTCGCCTTTGGACTTGGTCAGGAGCGTGTAGCCATGCTTCGTTATGGAATCAATGATATCCGTGGCTTTTATCAAGGAGATGTTCGCTTCTCAGAACAGTTTAAATAATCATGTTAGTTAGAGTAAAAATCGATCAATTACAGACCTTACGTGACCTAGAGGTGGAAACCTATCGGGAGACCTTTGGTCCCTATATTGTTGAGGAAGACTTGGAAGAGTACTTCTCTACCGTGCTCTCTTTGGAGCAAATCGAGAAGGATCTGCTAGATCCAGAATCTGAAATCTATTTTGTCCTCAATGAAGAACAAGAAATCTGTGGTTTTCTCAAGATCAATTGGGGGCAAGCACAGACGGAGCCAGTAGAGATGGACAAGTCCTTTGAGATCCAACGGATCTATGTCAAAAAGGAATTTCATGGGGCTGGTTTTGGCAAGGAAATGTTTATCTTTGCGCTGGATCAAGCCAAGAGCCGGGGCTTTGAGTGGGCCTGGCTAGGTGTCTGGGAACGCAACTTTAAGGCGCAAGATTTTTACTATCGCTTTGGTTTTGAACGATTTAGTGAACACCAGTATGTTACCGGAGATACCGTGGATACAGACTGGTTGTTGAGAAAGAAATTGATCTAGAATGGACAAGAAGTCTCAGAATTGGAAGCTTCCATTCTAGAGAAGGGGAGGTTATTAGACCTTCCTAAGCTAGCCTCGAGCTGGAAAACACAAAATGAAAGGATCAAAACGAGGGTGGATGGAGATCTAGGAAAGATATCTAGATTTCTGCTTAGCCCTTGGTATCTTACATATGTTAGTTAGTTATAAATGGTTAAAAGAATTGGTGGACATTGATGTGCCATCACAAGAGTTGGCTGAAAAAATGTCAACCACAGGGATTGAAGTAGAAGGTGTCGAATCACCAGCTGCTGGCCTCTCAAAAATTGTCGTCGGAGAAGTCTTGTCTTGCGAAGATGTGCCAGAAACTCATCTTCATGTTTGCCAAGTCAATGTGGGCGAAGAAGAAGCTCGTCAAATCGTCTGTGGAGCACCAAATGTGCGTGCAGGAATCAAGGTTATGGTGGCTCTTCCAGGTGCTCGCATCGCGGATAACTACAAGATTAAAAAAGGGAAAATCCGTGGCTTAGAGTCACTAGGGATGATCTGTTCACTTGGTGAATTGGGCATTTCTGATTCCGTTGTACCTAAGGAATTTGCAGATGGCATCCAAATCTTGCCGGATGATGCAGTACCAGGTGAGGAAGTATTCTCTTACCTAGACTTGGATGATGAAATCATCGAACTTTCCATCACGCCTAACCGTGCAGACGCTCTTTCTATGCGTGGGGTAGCGCACGAAGTAGCAGCGATTTATGACAAGGCAGTCAATTTCAAAGACTTTGCTTTGACTGAAACAGACCAAGCTGCAGCAGACGCTCTTTCTGTCAGCATTGACACAGACAAGGCGCCATACTATGCTGCTCGTATCTTGGACAATGTGACCATCGCACCAAGTCCACAATGGTTGCAAAACCTCCTCATGAATGAAGGTATTCGTCCGATCAACAATGTCGTTGACGTGACCAACTATATCCTACTCTACTTTGGTCAGCCTATGCATGCCTTTGACTTGGATACCTTTGAAGGAAACGAGATCCGTGTCCGTGAAGCGCGTGCGGGTGAAAAATTGGTGACCTTGGACGGGGAAGAGCGTGAGTTGGAGACGAATGACCTAGTCATTACTGTGGCTGACAAGCCAGTAGCCCTTGCCGGTGTTATGGGTGGTCAGGCTACAGAAATTTCTGAAAAGTCTAGTCGTGTCGTCCTTGAAGCCGCTGTCTTCAATGGCAAATCTATCCGCAAGACCAGCGGTCGTCTCAACCTTCGTTCTGAATCATCTTCTCGTTTTGAAAAAGGCATCAACGTGGCAACTGTCAATGAAGCCCTTGATGCGGCAGCAAGCATGATAGCAGAGCTTGCAGGTGCAACCGTGCGTAAGGGCATCGTTTCAGCAGGTGAATTGGATACTTCAGATGTAGAAGTATCTTCCACTCTTGCTGACGTCAACCGTGTCCTTGGTACAGAGCTTTCCTACGCAGATATTGAAGATGTCTTCCGTCGCCTTGGTTTTGGCCTTTCTGGAAATGCTGATTCCTTTACTGTGAGTGTTCCACGTCGCCGTTGGGACATCACTATTGAAGCTGATCTTTTTGAAGAAATCGCACGTATCTATGGTTATGACCGCTTGCCAACCAGTCTTCCAAAAGACGATGGGACAGCAGGTGAGTTGACTGCGACTCAAAAATTGCGTCGTCAGGTTCGGACGATTGCTGAAGGGGCTGGATTGACTGAAATCATTACCTACGCTCTGACAACTCCTGAAAAAGCCGTTGAATTTACGACTGCACCAAGCAACCTAACAGAACTTATGTGGCCAATGACTGTGGAACGTTCAGTTCTCCGTCAAAATATGGTTTCAGGTATTTTGGATACAGTTGCCTACAACGTTGCGCGTAAGAACAAAAACTTGGCTCTTTATGAGATTGGAAAAGTCTTCGAGCAAACGGGTAATCCAAAAGAAGACTTGCCAAACGAAATCAACAGTTTTGCCTTTGCTTTGACAGGTTTAGTCGCTGAAAAAGACTTCCAAACGGCAGCTGTTCCAGTTGATTTCTTCTATGCTAAAGGAATTTTGGAAGCCCTCTTTGCTCGCTTGGGTCTTGAGGTGACTTATACAGCAACGCAAGAGATCAAGAGTCTTCACCCAGGACGGACAGCCTTGATTTCACTCGGTGACCAAGTCCTTGGTTTCCTCGGTCAAGTGCATCCTGTAACGGCTAAGGCTTATGATATTCCAGAGACGTATGTAGCAGAGCTTAACCTTTCAGCTATCGAAGCAGCCCTTCAACCAGCCGCTCCATTTGTGGAAATCACCAAGTTCCCAGCGGTGAGCCGTGATATCGCCCTTCTCCTCAAAGCTGAAGTGACCCACCAAGAAGTGGTCGATGCCATAAGAGCTGCGGGCGTGAAACGCTTGACAGACATCAAGCTCTTTGACGTCTTCTCAGGTGAAAAACTGGGTGTCGGAATGAAGTCTATGGCCTACAGTCTGACCTTCCAAAATCCAGAAGATAGCTTGACAGACGAAGAAGTTGCACGCTACATGGAAAAAATCCAAGCTTCCCTTGAAGAAAAAGTAGACGCAGAAGTGCGGTAAATCGTAAAAATTTGAAACAGTTGAGAATTTCTCAGCTGTTTTTTTCTTACAGAATTTACTTGATATAGAGCTTAAAACCCTATAAAAATAAAGAAATTCCTTTAAGGACTCAAAATATCCATGTCAACCATCTTTCTATTTTTGACAAATATTTTTATTTTTTTGATTAATATACTTGTCAAAAAGAAAAAGAAGTGTTACAATGATTTTAGTTGAAAGAAGGGGAGGTTTCTTATGGGAGCCATATGGATTCTTTTTATCCCTTTTCTGATTATGGTTTATGCGAGCTCAGAAAAGAAGATTAAAAGGTTGAACAAACGCATTAGACGATTAGAAAAACAAGTGAAAGGAAATCAAGACATGTCTAGAATTTTAGAAGAATTGAAAGGCCAAACGGCCACTGTTACAGTGAGTGGTGTTGGGTTCGAGTATGAAATTTTGGATATCGACGAAGATTGGGTCAAACTGACTCGTGTGAATAATAAACAACAAAGGGAGACAAAATTAGTTCGCATCGAAGATATTCAAGGTATTCAACTATAAGGGGGCGAAAGCCATGATCTTAAAAAATCGACTGAAAGAGCTGAGGGCGCGTGATGGGCTCAACCAATCCGAGCTAGCTAAGCTAGCAGGGGTCTCGCGCCAGTCCATCAGTCTCTTGGAGCGAGGGGAATACACCCCTTCGGTTATCATTGCTATCACCATCGCCCAGATTTTCAAGGAACCGGTGGAGAATGTTTTTAGTCTAGTAGAGGGAGAGGAATAAATGTGAAAAAGAAGTATAAAGAAAGGTCAGCCCGTTTTCGTTTTTGGAGAAACATGGCCTTGATCCTTTTAGGATTAATCATTGGCTTTTTGACAGGTTATTTTGGTTCAGACCATCCTATTGAATTCCAAAAGCTATTTGATCGAGATATGCTCTATATAGGGTCAATCATTTTATATCTGGTGATTTTCGGGATTGCGTCTACCTACCTCATCTCATCCCGCCAGTCTTATCAGATGATGGATGAGGCAGAAGATGAGGACGAAGCCTACCATTATGAAAGTCAAACGAGAAGGCTTTATGACTTGGCTACGATTTTCAAAGGCGTCATGATTGTTCCCTATCTATTAGTGATTTACTTCTCTTGCCAAAAGCTAGTCTATGAAGAAAAACTAACAGGTGCTTTTGGGAAATACACCATCCCGCTTATTTTCCTCGGTTTGCTTCTCCTTACTTTTGGATTGGAACATCAGTTTCGGAAGACGTTTAAACAGATTTATGGAAAAGCGATTCCACGTAATTCTAGCGGAGCAGAAGTCCGTGAATTAATAATGAGTATGATGGATGAAGCAGAAAAACAAATTTGCTACGAGGAGAACTTCGACATTGTTTTCAAGTTAAGCAATTATGTCTTACCGATTTCCTTAATGGCGATATTCTTAGTTGGGATTACATTCCAGACAGATATCTTGTTAGCATTAGTAGTTGTATCACTGATTTATGTCTATATCTTGGTCTCTCAGTACAAGATTACCAAACGTTACTATAAAGAGTAGAGGAGTTTTCTATGTTAGAAATCAGAAATTTAGAAAAGAGTTTTGGCAAGAAGCAAGTCTTGTTCGGGATTGACTTGACTGCGAAAAAAGGATCCATCTTAGGTTTGATCGGGAAGAACGGAGCAGGGAAGACCACCATCTTCCATAGTATCCTCCGCTTCCTTGACTACAGTGGTGATATCCAATTGGATGGCAAAGCGATTAGCCAAGAAACCTATAAGGAAATCGGCTACCTGCCAGAAGAGCGGAGCCTCATGCCTAAGTTGACTATCTACGAGCAAGTCCGTTACCTTGCTAATCTCAAAGGAATGTCAACTGCTGAGGTCAAGGAGAAACTTCCGATCTGGATGGAAAAGCTCCAAGTAAAAGGGAAATTAACCGATAAGATTAAGAGCCTTTCAAAAGGGAATCAGCAAAAGGTTCAATTGATTATTACCATGATCCATGAGCCAAAATTGATCATCTTAGATGAGCCATTTAGTGGACTGGATCCCGTCAATACAGAAGTGCTCAAGCAGGTCATCTTTGAAGAAAAAGAACGCGGTGCGACCATTATCTTCTCTGACCACGTCATGACCAATGTGGAAGAACTCTGTGATGAGTTGGTTATGATTCGTGATGGATCTGTGATTCTTTCAGGTCCCGTACAAGAAGTTCGCAATAGCTTCGGGAAGACTCGTCTCTTCGTATCCAATGACTTCAGTAAAGAGGAGTTGGAAGTATTGCCTCATGTGACCAAGGTGACCATGACCAAGCAAGGTCTATGGAAGTTGGTCTTGGATGATGAGACAGCAGGTCCAGACCTCTTTGACCAGTTGACCAAGGGTCGCTATCTGGCAACCTTTGACCAACAAGCCCCAACCATTGATGAAATCTTTAAACTAGAATCAGGAGTAGAAGTATGAAACAGATGCTGATTGTTATCAAAGAAACTTATTTACGCCAAGTGAAATCATGGAGCTTTTTCCTGATGGTTCTTTCTCCCTTTCTCTTTATTGGATTGACGATCGGAGTGAACTACTTCGTTGGCTCTTCTACCTCTGCTAAAAGCAACATCGCCTTGATTACAGATCAAGCTCCTGTCAAAGAAGGCTTGAAAGGAACCGATGGCTTGACCTTTGACTATAAGGATGAAGCAGCAGCTAAGAAGGCCATGAAAGAGGAAGAAATCAAGGGAATCCTCACAGTTGAAGAAAAGGATGGCCAATTAGAAGCCCGCTACCAGAGTGAGGATGCCATGAAGCCAGGTTTCAAATCAATCGTCATGGCAAAATTGAGTCAGGTTCAACAAATGCTCAATGTTTCTAAGGCGGATTTAAGCCAAGAGCAGTTAACAGCTCTTTCGCAACAGGTCTCATTGACTGAAAAGATTGATGAGAAGAAAGAAGGGCTGAAAATGGTGCAAACCATGGTAGCTGGAGGAATCGGTTTTCTTCTCTACATGATTCTGATCTTTTATTCAAGTATCACTGCTCAAGAGGTAGCTAGTGAAAAAGGAACCAAGATCATGGAAGTGGTCTTCTCAAGCATTCGCGCAACTCACTATTTCTATGCTCGTATGATTGGTCTTTTCGGAGTAATTTTTACCCATATTGGTATCTATGCAGTAGGCTTGGGAGGTGTTTGGATGTTTAGAGATTCCATTCCTCTTGTGAAAGATGTATTATCACCAGACTCTCCTATTACTCAACATATTGGACAATCCATTTCCTTGAATACCTTCTTCTTTATCATTCTCGGAATCTTCATGTACGTAGTTCTCTCAGCTTTCCTAGGGTCAACAGTTGCTCGTCCTGAAGATACAGGAAAGGCCCTCTCTCCACTGATGATGTTGGTAATGGTTGGATTCTTTGGAGTGACTACCTTGGGTAGCGCAGGTGATGTCCCTCTATTGAAGATTGGGTCTTACATTCCATTCATTTCAACCTTCTTTATGCCATTCCGTACGATCAATGGCTATGCAAGTGGACTTGAATCATGGGGTTCATTCGGAATCGCCTTGGCCTTCACGCTCCTTGGCACCATGATCATTGGAAAAATCTATTCTAGCCTCATCTTACAAACGGATGATTTAGGCTTGGTCAAAACAGTCAAAAAAGCCTTGAGTTATCGCTAACAGAGACACCTTCAGTAGATGCTGAAGGTGTTTTTATGTAAAATACTTTAGATTGTGAAGTGTAAGAATATAAGCAAATCATAGTAGATATACTTAAAGAGTGAAATGCATGAATTACTGTGGTGAGCTGGACGTAAAATTAACAATGTTCTTTACTTGTTAATATGGTAGAATAGTACTATAAATTGAAGGTGAGAGATGGTAAGAATGAAAAAACATAATATTAAGTCTAGTACTATTAATGCGAAAGAGGCTATTGCTGAATTAACCGGTGTTGATGTATCTGATCAAAAAAATATGCTTATTGAATTCAGTTATTCTTCTGGTATTCCAGGAATGGAAAAAGGTAAGGAATTGACAAATAACATGCTTCAAGCAGTGAGTAATTTTACTGAGGCTGTTTTAATACAAGCAAATAAATTTCCTCAGATTGCAATTAAAATTGAAGAAAGGGATATTGAGCAAGCTAAAAGATGGGGGAATTAATCATGGTGGAGGATGTTAATAAAGATAAACGAGATAAACTATTTCAAGAGATAGTAAATATAGAAAAACAGGAAGATATTATTTTGGATTTAACTCGTGATTATCAAAAAAGTTTAGATGAATTTTTAGAAGATATTTCATTAATAACAAGAGAAGCAGAGATGAGATTGTCTTCTTCTTCTCAAAATGAATTGTTTTTCAAAGAAAAGTATGAAATGGATTTAATAGCAAGAAGATATGTGGCTAAACAGATGGAAGCCTTTAGTGAGGAGAGTGGGACAGCGTTAAAAAAATTAAGTATTAAGAAGGAAAGATTAATGAAAGAAAGGAGTCGTTTGCCGTGGGAGTGAGATACAGTTCATCAGAATCTGCTGCCTTGATTGAGGCTATGAGTGGAAATATTCAAATTGCTAAGCAAATTACAGAAAAACTTACTAGTGGGAGTGATTATTTAATAGCGGAGATTGAAGCTGGTAAACTTCAAGGTGCTGCATATGAGGCAGGAAAAAATTTATTTGGAAACTTAATTGTCCCTAGTATCAAAAAATTACAAGAAGCGATTGATGATATTCAAATTGAACTAAATTCGTACAAAAACGCAGATGCGGTTGTATCCCAATATGGTAACATGGATTTAGATGATCTGAAGACACAAAAGCAAAGTTGGGAAAAACAGCTTTTAAAGTATCAAGAACAAATCAGAAAGAATGAAGATTTTTGGAATCGTGTAGGAGCATTTCTTACCGGAAATCTGGGTCAAAACTTATCAGATAATAGAGTACTTCATGAATTGGCTGATAAAACACGGATGCAAATCAAAGATGTGGAAGAAAAAATTGAAAAATTAGAGTGGTTTGTTGAGCAAGTCAATCAGTATTTTTCAGACAGTCTTGAAATTCTTAATTTAGCAATTGAAGGAGCGGGACAACTAAGTCAAATTATAGTTGATAGCAACGGAAATTACTATGTGGATGGTGTCGACATGACTTGGTTTGACAAAATGAAACAAACAAAAGTTGTTTCCTACGCTAAGAGAGACTATCAGGATGCCTTAACAAGGACTTTGAATCAAGCATCGAGAGATATGTTATTATCAGAGGATGGTGATACCTATTATCGGGAAGAGCTAAAAAAACGCTTAAAAGGACAGGATCGGTCACAGTGGAAAAAAATTATTGATGATTATAACCATACTCTAAAAATTGACAATGAAGGAAATTTAATTGAAATTTTTGATAATAGTGCTTATAAAGATCGACATTATCAAAAAGATGATAACTTTTCTGTGCTAAAAAATGGGAAGTATGATAGTGCTTCTACGAGATTGATCAACGAAAAATATCAAGAACTTATTCAAAAAAATTTTGAAGCTAATTCTGCTGAATTTTGGGGTGGAGTTAGTCAGATGTTATCAGGATTACTACTTGACTTTGCTAGCGCAGCAGCAGAAGCTGGAGGTTTAGCTTTAGCTCCTGAGACAGGTGGGGCAAGTTTTATTGCTGGAACAACTGCAGCAGAGGTTGCTTTAGATGCAGGCAACGCACTCATATTTAGTGGTGTAGTATCTGTAGGATCCGCTATTAGTAAAACAGGTAGCGCAAACGCTGAAATTCAAGTCAATTATTCTAGCAACTACGACAGCTGGCAGGCCAATAAACCGACAAGTAAGTCTTTTGGAAAAAAGATTTCTGGACGAGTTAACGGTAAAAAAGTCGATAATATTCGAGTTGATGCGGAGCCAAATAGTGGGAAAATCCAAGTTCAGTCGGGGAGTGGAAAGTCAGGTTATGATCTCGACATAGATATCGAAGCCTCAACTATTTCAAGTAGGCAGGATATTGTAAACTGGGTAAATAAACAATCTGAACTAAATGGACTTGGAAAAGGAGCTAAAGAAGAAGTTATAAAAAATATGTGGAAGGCTTTTAACTGGTTGATGCAATAAGGAGGGAAGAATGAGATTATATTTAAAAGGCGATTATACAAAAAAGATACCTTATGGTTATCTAGAGCTTGCTGGTAAAATGTGGTTTCCAGAGGATGAGCAAATTTCTTACTCAAATGCTGGGAACAATGATGCATTACAAGAAGATTTTTTCTCAAATTTATCCTTGAGGAAAAGTACTGCGGACAAGAGATGGTCTAGTGTCCCCCTAAAGGAAGGGGTACGAAGACTCTTTTCACATATTAAAGAATGTATTGAAATTAATTTTGAAGATGCATTTGCTACAGATTATAATGAAAAGGGGGACTATCTCCGTATTTTAACCAGCCATCTGGAAGTTTTGACAGTTGATAAACGCGCTATGTATATTATGGCGCTTGAGATTGCCAAGGTGATTGATGGGCAAATTAGCGAAGATGATAAGGCTAGCTGGTTGACAATTGAAGAGTTTAAAAGAAAACATGAGTCGATTCTATCTCTAACTTTTGAAGAAGCAAATGAACGAAGTTTGGTAGAAATTCAAACAATGGATGTTGTAGACGATCCTCTTTGGGAGGAAGAAGCCAATCGTCGAAAAGAATATATACTAGCACATGGAGGCGATATCTCAGATTTATGAGACTCTATATCAAAAGTAATTTTCAGAAAAAAATAACCTTTACGACAAGAGAGTTGCTCTGGAAAATGTGGTTTAAGGAATGCCATGGTCATCCTATTACATACTCGAACGTCGGTGATGATGAGATGCTACAAGATGATTTCTTTTTTGGAGTTCAATTTGATAAATGGCGATTTAATGATAAACGGTGGAATCATATACCATATGACAAGAATAATCCATGGAATTCGTTTTCTGATGAAAATATTCAATTGGAATTTGAAAATGATTTTATCACTGATGGGAGAGAACGTGGCGAAAACCTTAGGATTGCTACAACACATACAGACATTTTAACAGTAGACAAACGTGCTATGTATATCATGGCAGTCGAAGTTGCAGGTGCAATAGATGGGCAGATCAGCGAATATGACAAAGAAATCTGGATGGATGTAGAGACTTTTAAGGAGTTGCACAAGGATGTCTTATCACTAACCTACGATCAAGCAACTGATATCAGTGTGGAGGAACTGAAAAGTATGAGAGCTATAGAAGATCCTTTGTGGGATGAAGAAGAACGCCTTCGTGAAGAATACATCAAAATTCATGGAGAAGTGGAGTTGGATGACGAGGAAGAATAAGAAATTCTATTTCAACCAGAGAGCCCTCAGTTATTGCTGAGGGCTTTTTGATTTCAAATTGACTTTTGCAAGCCTTTTCACTACAATAGAACTACAGAAAAGGAGGCGGACATGAACTATATTGAGTTTGCTGAAAATGAGCGTCTGTCCACGATTGTCCTTGGGATGATGCGGATCAGCCAGATGAGTGAAGATGAGGTGGAGGCCTTGGTGGAG
Organism: Streptococcus sp. A12; assembly: GCF_905372335.1. Taxonomy (GTDB): domain Bacteria; phylum Bacillota; class Bacilli; order Lactobacillales; family Streptococcaceae; genus Streptococcus. Next base: position 2,797 of record NZ_CAJPOU010000006.1, on the reverse strand, counting down.
GCGGCCTTGTCGATTGGGATCAACACCTTTGATCTGGCGGACATCTATGGCGATGGCCAGTGTGAGATCCTGCTGGGTAAGGTTCTCAAGCGCCGTCCGGATCTTCGGGATCAGATGTGGATCCAGTCCAAGTGTGGGATTCGCAAAGACGGCTTTACCTATTTTGATTTTTCTAAGGACTATATTTTGGACTCCGTCGACGGTATCCTCGAGCGTCTGCAGATCGAGCGCTTAGATAGTCTTCTCCTTCACAGACCGGATGCTCTCATGGAGCCTGAAGAAGTAGCAGCAGCTTTTGATCACTTGGAGCAAGCGGGCAAGGTCCGTCATTTTGGGGTGTCCAATCAAAATCCTATGATGATGGAATTGCTCAAAACGGCTGTCAAACAACCACTCAAGGTCAACCAGTTGCAGTTGAGTGCCGCCTTTACACCGAGCTTTGAGGCTGGTTTTCATGTCAATATGGAAGGGCCAAAAGCAACCGTGCGAGATGGCAGTGTCTTTGAGTATTGTCGCTTAACAGATACGGTGATCCAAGCTTGGTCTGTCCTCCAGCATGGCTATTTCAAGGGAAATTTTGTCGGCAAGGAAGAGTTTGCGGCCCTCAATCACGTCCTCAATGACTTGGCGAAAAAATACCAAGTCACTCCGACAGCCATTGCCCTAGCTTGGGTCCTCCGCTATCCAGGTAAGATGCAGGCCGTCATCGGAACGACCAAACCCCAGCATGTCCTTGAAGCGGGGAAAGTAGCAACAGTCACCCTAACGCGCAAGGAATGGTATCAAATATACCTAGCTGCAGGAAATGATTTGCCATAGAATATTTGTTAGTAGACCAGACTTCACTTGTATCAGTGGGCTGGTTTTTTTTGTTCTATGCTTTACGGATTTTTCTTGACAATTCTTTCTTTGTTATGGTATTCTTTATGCAACACATGTTGCGTAACAACTGTTGCGCGAAAGGAGTCTTATGCCACCAAAGGTTAAATTTAGTAAAGAGACTATGATTGGGACGGCTTTACAATTGGTGAGAGAAGAGGGCCTGGCTAGTTTGACGGCTAGGGCATTAGCAGAGAAACTGGGGGCTACACCAAGAGTCATTTTTGGGCAATTTGCTAATATGTCTGAGTTACAAGCAGAGGTTATTGTTGCTGCGGAAATGGTAGTGGTGGAGTATATTCGCAAAGCCTTAGAAGATGAGAAGCCCTTTCGATCTGTCGGGGTTGCTTATATCCTGTTCGCTTCAAAAGAGCCCCAACTTTTTCAATTGCTTTTCCAAAATCCTAGCAAAGATCCGATTCGTCGCTTTCAAGATTTTCTTCCCATGAAGGATTATAGCTACCAATTGGTTCTGGATTCGATTGTTGCAGACTATCCGTTGACGTTAGAGGAGGCTAGTCGCTTGTACCAGCATCTATTTATCTACTCACACGGGATGGCCTCTATGGTTGCTTCTGGTATTTATCAGTTCAGCATGGAAGAAGTGATTGGATTATTGACAGAAGTTTGTCAATCTCTCATCAAAGAAATGGTAGGAAAGAAATGATTCAACTAGAAAATGTTCACAAAAGCTATGGCCAAACCAAGGTCTTAAAGGGGATTGGTCTGCAGATTCAAGACCAGGATGATGTGGTTATCTTAGGCCCTTCTGGATCGGGCAAGTCAACCCTCTTAAATGTATTATCCGGATTAGAAAAGGTAGACGAAGGTCATATTCTCATTCAAGGACAGGATTTATCGCAACTCACGGATGCTCAATTGACAGCCTTTAGACGTGAGAAAATTGCCTTTATTTTCCAGCAATATTATTTATTGCCTAATCTAACGGTTAGACAGAATGTAAAGATGGGAGCTGACTTGGCGAGCAATCATGATTTTTTGCAGATCATCGAGGATTTGGGGCTTGGCGATAAGCTGGACAAGTATCCGAGTGAATTGTCTGGTGGGGAACAGCAAAGAGTGTCTATTGCTCGGGCCTTGGCCAAAAAGCCAGAGATTCTTTTCTTAGATGAGCCGACGGGAGCTCTCGATGAAGAAACAGGGCGCAAGATTCTTGACTATATCTGGAAGTTGAAGGAAAAGCAGGGCTTTACCCTGATCATGGTGACGCACAACCAAAATATTGCGGATATGGCCAGAACCATCATTCGCGTTAATAGTGGCAAGATTACTCAAGTGGTGACTAATGATCAACCTCAGACTGCCTATGAGATTGGATGGTAAGCCATGTTTTCAGTAAAAGATATTCGAAAATTAGTTGTCGTCAGCATCATTGGGGCCTGTGCGGTCTTTGTGGCCAATCTCTTCTTGAATTTTTACCTGGATATCGAGCAGTTGGAGATTTCTAAAACCAATCCGATGATTCAGACCTACTATGATGCCCAGGTTTCGCTATCTTGGATGGTGGCTATGGTCAGTGGGGTGGTCTTGTCCTTGACGTCGATCCTTCTCATGTGTTTTTATATTAAACAATTTGTCGATGACCACAAGGAACAATTAGGGATTTTAAAGGCTTTGGGCTATAGCAATGGCCAGTTGGCTAAACGATTTTGGGCCTTTGGACTCAGTTTTGGAGTTGGAGCGCTTCTTGGCTATTTCGCTTCCTTTCTCATGATGGGACATTTTTATGACTTCCGCAATGAGAAGGGGATTTTGCCAGAAATTACTATTCATTTTCACTGGCAGCTCTTAGTTGCTTTGGTGATGCTGCCAACGACCTTCTTTATGGTTCTTGCGATTGGCTATGCTAGAAGACAACTACAAACGCCGGCCCTTCGCTTATTGAAAAAATCTCCAA